>DATAGR010000220.1:0-11386 GCA_036263575.1 Aquihabitans sp.
CGCCGACCTGCAGTCGCCGGCCCGGATCGCCCGCGAGGCCGAGGCGCTGGGGATGGTGCCGACCCGCGACCAGCGCTGGGTGAGCCCCGGCGGTGGGGGCGTCGCCGGCACCACCACCGACACGACCGCCGACACGACCGCCGACACGACGGACGATGGCCCCTCGGGCGGGAGCCCGGGGAGCGAGCTGGCCGGCGCCACGACCGAGGGGACGACCGGGGCACCATGACCGAGCGGCTCGACTTCGACGACCTCGACGACTTCTTCGCCCGGCCGCGAGCCACGCGCTCGGCCACGACAACGACGACGACCCGGCGCCCGGCACCGGCGCGCCCGGCCGGGCGCGCCGCCCGAGGGCGCAGCGCTGCGCCGGCGCGGCGGATCCCGCCGCCCGCGCCCACCCGGCGCGACCCCGCACGACCGGTGGCCCGCCAGCGCCTGGCGCCACCCACCACCGCCATCACCGGCGGCGCCGTGGGCACCGCCCGCACCGCCGACCGCACGCGCCCGCCGGCCGGGCGGCGACCGGTGGCGCCCCCCCGTCCGCCCCGCCCGCCGCGCGCCCCCCGGCCGCGCCCGCTGCCCGTCGACGGCGAGGTGGCCCGCCAGCGGACCCGCCGCCGGCTCATCGGCTTCGTCGTGGTGGTCATGGTCCTCGGCGGCGGCATCGTCGTCCGACTCGGCGACCTCCAGCTGACCGGCGGCGCCGCCTGCCGCACCCTGTCCGTCGCCGACTGCAAGGCGTACGGCGCGGGCCAGCGCAAGGCCTTCCGGCCCATCCCCGCCGGCCGCGGCGGCATCTACGACCGGAACGGCCAGGCCTTTGCGCTCTCGGTCCCCGAACCGAACGTCGTCGCCGACCCGGCCTCGATCGAGGACCCGCTCGCCACCGCCCGCGCCCTGTCGCCCGTGCTCGACGTCCCCGCCGGCGAGCTGGCCGAGCGGCTCGCCACCCCGGACAGCCGCTACCAGCTGCTGGCCACCACCGTCACGCCGACGATCGAGGAGGAGGTCCGCGCCCTCCGGCTCGAGGGGATCTCGTTCGAGGAGCAGTACGTCCGCAAGAACCCGAGCGACGGGCTGGCGCGCGCCGTGGTGGGGGACACCTATGACGAGGGCCGGGTCGACGAGCGGGGTCGCCAGGGCCAGACCGGCGTCGAGCTCGCCTACGACGACCAGCTCCAGGGAACGGGCGGCCGCGTGTCGTTCGAGAAGGCCCCGGGCGGCGGCACGATCGCCGGCACGCGGGAGAAGGTGCAGGCCGCCAAGCCCGGCACCGACCTGTACCTCACCCTCGACCAGTCGCTGCAGTACGCCGCCGAGCAGGCGGTCGAGGACCAGGTGCGGGCCACTCGCGCCAAGCAGGGCATCGCCATCATCAGCCGCCCCAGCACCGGCGAGATCCTCGCCATGGTCAGCGTCGCCGACGACGGCGAGGGCAACGTCGTGAGCACCGGCGACAACCGGCCCGTCACCAGCGTCTTCGAGCCCGGCTCGGTCAACAAGATGATCACCGTGGCCGGCGCCATGGAGGAGGGGCTGATCGATGCCGACACCACCTTCCAGGTGCCCGACAGCCTCCAGGTGGCCGACCACGCCTTCACCGACCACGACCCGCACCCGACGGCGCTGTGGTCGACGACCGACATCCTCGTGACCTCGTCGAACATCGGCACGATCAAGATCGCCCAGCAGCTCGGCGCCGAGAAGGTCGACGAGTACCTCCGGGCCTTCGGCTTCGGCGAGTCGACCAGCACCGACTTCCCCGGCGAGGTCGACGGCCTCATGCTGCCGCTCGAGGAGTGGTCCGGCACGAGCATCGGCGCCATCCCCATCGGCCAGGGCATCTCGGTCACCGCCCTGCAGATGCTGGCGGCCTACAACGTGATCGCCAACGACGGCGTCTACGTGCCGCCCCGCCTCGTCTCCGCCACCGACGACGGCGAGGGCAAGGTGCCGACGTCGGCGTCCGGCCACCGCCGGGTGGTCTCCGAGGGCACCGCCCGCGCCATGAGCGCCATGCTGGAGAAGGTCGTCGCAGACGGCACCGGCCAGCCGGCCCAGGTGCCCGGCTACCCGGCCGCCGGCAAGACCGGCACCGCACGGATCCCCCAGCCCGGCCCGCACGCCGACCCGACCGACGCCTACCAGGACGAGCAGGGCCGCTACCACTACGAGTCGAGCTTCGTGGGCTTCGTGGCCGGCACCGACCTGTCGATCATCGTGACGATCCAGGACGCCGAGACCTCGATCTACGGCAGCGAGGTGGCGGCGCCCGTCTTCTCCCAGCTCGCCTCGCTCGCCCTGCGCAGCGAGCAGATCCCCCCGCCGTCCCTCGCCGGCGCCCGGGGCGACGTCGTCCCCGAGCTGAGCCCGTCGGCCCGGCGGATCGAGGGCGAGGATCCCGGCCTGGTCACCCAGACCACGCAAGATTGAGACCGTGATCCTCACCGACCTGGTGGGCGCGCTGGCCGCCCGCCCGCCCCTCCGCGACCTCGTCGTCACCGGCGACGGCGCGGTCGAGGTGCGTCGCGCCGTGCACGATTCGCGTGCCGTCGGGCCGGGTGACCTCTTCTGCTGCGTGCCCGGCTCGGCGTTCGACGGCCACCGCTACGCGCCCGCCGCCGTCGAGGCCGGCGCCGCCGCCCTGCTCTGCGAGCGCCCCCTCGACCTCGGCGTTCCCGAGCTGCGGGTGCCGTCGGTCCGGGCCGCCATGGGCCCGGTGGCCGCCGAGCTGGCCGGTCGGCCCTCCGAGCACCTCGCCGTGGCCGGCGTGACCGGCACGAACGGCAAGACGACCACCATCCACCTGCTCGCCGCCGTGCTGGAGGCGGCCGGGATGCCGTGCGGGTTGATCGGCACGCTCACCGGTGCCCGCACCACGCCGGAGGCCCCCGAGCTCCAGGACCGCCTGGCCGAGCTGCGCGCCGAGGGCAAGGCGGCGGTCGCCATGGAGGTGTCGTCGCACGCGCTCGACCTCCGCCGGGTCGACGGCACCCGGTTCCGGGTCGCCGTCTTCACCAACCTCAGCCGTGACCACCTCGACCACCACGGCGACATGCAGGCCTACTTCCAGGCCAAGGCCCGGCTGTTCGGGCCCGACCTGTGCGACCTGGCCGTGCTGAACCTCGACGACCCCCACGGCCGGCTGCTGCGGGATGCCGCCGTCGTGCCGAGCGTCGGCTACGAGCTGGCCGACGCCGAGGACCTCGAGCTGGGCGTCGACGGCTCCCGCTTCACGTGGCGCGGCACCCGCGTGCACGTCGGCCTGGCCGGGCGGTTCAACGTCGCCAACGCCCTCGCCGCCGCCACCGCCGCGGCCGAGCTGGGCGCCACGCCGGAGCAGGTCGCACGGGGCTTGGCCGCCGCCGGGCCGGTCCCGGGACGCTTCGAGCGGATCGACGAGGGCCAGCCGTTCCTCGCCGCCGTCGACTACGCCCACACCCCTGACGGGCTCGAGCAGCTGCTGGTCACGGCACGCGAGCTGGCCGGTCCGGGGCGCGTCCTGGTCGTGTTCGGGGCCGGCGGCGACCGCGACGCGAGCAAGCGGCCGGAGATGGGGGAGGTGGCGGCCCGGGTCGCCGATGTGGTGATCCTGACCACCGATAACCCTCGCGGGGAGGATCCGGCTGCGATCATCTCCCAGGTGCGACGAGGAATGGACCAGCCGCGAGACCTGCGCGTCGAGCCCGACCGGCGCGCGGCCATCGGCCTCGCCGTCGCCACGGCACGCCCCGGCGACGTCGTGCTCGTGGCCGGCAAGGGCCACGAGGCGGTCCAGGTGATCGGTGACGACGCCGTCCCGTTCGACGATCGCGCCGTGCTGCGCGAGGCGCTGGCCGCCTCGGCGGCGGAGGGCGCCACGTGATCGCCCTCCTCATGGCCGGCGGGATGAGCCTCGCGGTCTCGCTCGTGGGCACCCGGTTCCTGATCGAGTGGCTGCGATCCCACCGCATCGGCCAGCCGATCCGCGAAGAGGGCCCGCAGGGCCACCAGACCAAGGCCGGCACCCCCACGATGGGCGGCCTGGCCATCGTGGCCGGCGCCGTGGTCGGCTACACGGTGGCCCACCTGCGCAGCCGGGTGGTGTTCACGCGCTCGGGCATCTTCGTGCTGCTCCTCGTCGTGGGCGCCGGCCTCGTCGGCTTCCTCGACGACTGGATCAAGATCACCCGGGCCCGGAACCTCGGGTTGAACAAGCGCATGAAGGTCCTCGGCCTGCTCACCGTGGCCATCGCCTTCGGCTGGGCCACCGTCGAGCTGACCGGGGTGCACACGACCCTGTCGTTCACCCGGTACGACTCCTTCGAGACGTCGGCCCTGCTCGACATCGACTTCGGCAAGGTCGGGTTCGTGGTCTGGTCGATCCTGCTCATCATGGCCATGACCAACGCGGTGAACCTGACCGACGGCCTCGACGGGCTGGCGGCCGGGGCGTCGTTGTTCGCCTTCGCCGCCTTCACGGTGATCGGCTTCTGGGCGTTCCGCAACGCCGAGATCTACGACGTCGAGCACGCCCTCGACCTGGCCGTCGTGGCCGCCGCCATGCTCGGCGGCTGCACCGGCTTCCTCTGGTGGAACGCCTACCCGGCCCGCATCTTCATGGGCGACACCGGCTCGCTGGCCATCGGCGCCGGGCTCGCGGGCCTGGCCCTGACCCTGAGCACGGCGCTGCTCCTGCCCGTGGTGGGCGCCCTGTTCGTGGTGGAGACCCTCTCGGTGATCCTCCAGGTCGTGGCGTTCCGCGGCTTCGGCGGGCGGCGCCTCTTCCGCATGGCCCCGATCCACCACCACTACGAGCTCGGCGGCTGGCCCGAGACCACGGTGATCGTCCGGTTCTGGATCATCGCCGGGCTGGCCACCGCGCTGGCCCTCGGGCTGTTCTACGCCGACTTCACCGCGCTGCCGGGCAGCCGGGACTCATGACCTCGTCCACCATCGCCCACCCGGCGCTGCGCGGCCGGGCCCAGCACGCCATCGCGGCCCGGCGGCGGCGCCTCGCCGTGCCCGGGGTCGCCACCGGCACGTTCTGGGTGCTCGCCGCCGTCGTCACGGTGCTGAACATGATCGGTCTGGTCATGGTGATGTCGGCGTCGTCGGTGATCTCCGTGCGCGAGAGCGGGTCGCCGTGGTCGTACGCCGAGCGCCAGGTCCTGTGGTCGGTGGTCGGCGCCTTCGCGCTGGCGGCCACGCTGGCCGTGTCGATCGACTTCTGGCGCCGCCACGCCAGGGTGTGGCTGGGCATCACCGTGCTCATGCTCGTCGCCGTGCTGGTCCCGGGCGTCGGCATCAGCGTCAACGGCGCCACCCGCTGGCTCGGCGCCGGTCCGTTCCAGATCCAGCCGTCGGAGTTCGCCAAGTTCGCGCTGCTCCTGTTCGTGGCCGACCTCCTCGCCCGGCGCTCGGACCGCATCGACGACTGGCGGTGGACCCTCGCCCCGCCGGTGGCCTACCTCACCGTGGTCGCCGCGCTGGTGATGAAGCAGCCGAACCTCGGCACCACGATCATCATCGCCGTCATCGTGCTGGTGATGTGCCTGGCTGCGGGCGTGCGCCTGCTCCCGCTCGGCCTCATCACCCTGGCCGGCACGGCGGTGGCCGCGGCGTTCGTGGCCTACACGCCGTTCCGCCGCACCCGCTTCCTGCGGTTCCTCGACCCCATGGCCGACCCGCTCAACACCGGCCTGCAGAACGTGCAGTCGCTCGTGGCCATGGCCAACGGCGGCCTGTTCGGCCGCGGCCTCGGCCGGTCGACGGTGAAGTGGGGCTACCTGCCCTACGCCTGGACCGACTTCATCTTCGCGGTGATCGGCGAGGAGTTCGGCCTCCTCGGCGCGCTGGTGGTGGTCGCCCTGTTCCTCTCCTTCGCCGGGCTCGGCGCCTACGTCGCGTCGCGGGCGAAGGACCGCTTCAGCATGCTCGTGGCCATCGGCATCACCGCCTGGATCACCGTCCAGGCGATCATGAACATCGGCGCCGTGATCGGCGTCATGCCGATCACCGGCGTGCCGCTGCCGTTCGTCTCCTTCGGTGGATCGTCGCTCGTGGTCAACCTGGCCGCGATCGGCATGCTGCTCAACATCGCCCGCCACCCGGTGGAGCCGGGGCGGCGGGCCACGTTGCGAGGCGCCCCGTGACCGAGCCCACGTGGGCGATCGTCGCCGGGGGCGGCACCGCCGGCCACCTGCTGCCGGGCATCTCGGTGGCGCGCGCCCTCGTCGCCGCCGGGCACGACCCGTCGTCCATCCACTTCGTCGGGGCCGAGCGCGGCCCCGAGGCCGATCTGGTGCCGGCCGAGGGCTTCACCGTCGACCTCCTCCCCGGGCGCGGGATCCAGCGCCGGCTCACCCCGGCCAACGTCGCCGCGATCCTCGACCTGTGCAAGGCGCTCGTGCGGGGGATCGGCGTCGTCCGGCGCCACCGGCCGAAGATCGTCATCGTGCTCGGCGGCTACGCCTCGTTCGCCTGCGGCGTCGGTGCCGTGCTGACCCGGGTCCCCCTCGTGCTCCTCGAGCAGAACAAGCGGGCCGGCGCCGTGAACCGAGTGCTGCGCCGCTTCGCCCGGGCCTCGGCGGTGTCCTTCGCCGACACCGACCTCCCGCGGGCGACCGTGTGCGGCAACCCGCTTCGCCCGGAGATCCGCGCCATCGCCGAGCACCCCGACCCGGCCGGCGCGAGGGCGGCGCTCGACCTGCCGGCCGATGGCACGGTGATCGCCGTCTTCGCCGGGTCGCTCGGTTCCCGCCGCATCAACGACGCCGTCCGCGGGCTGGTCGAGCGGTGGGCGGACCGCTCCGACCTCGTGATACGCCACGTCGTCGGGCGGCGCGACCACGCCGCCTTCGTCGCCGACGCCCCGGCACCTCCACCGGGCGGGCTCACCTACCAGGTGCTCGCCTACGAGGACCGCATGCACCTCATGCTCGACGCCGCCGACCTCGCCGTCACCCGAGCCGGCGGGAGCGTGTTCGAGCTGATGGCCGCCGGCCTGCCCGCGGTGCTCGTCCCGCTGCCCATCGCCACGCGCGACCACCAGATGGCCAACGCCCGCGCCGTCGAGGCCGCCGGAGGCGCCGTGGTCGTCCCGGACCACGAGCTGGACACCGACCGGTTGGAGCGGGAGCTGACAGCGCTCCTGGAGGCGCCCGACCGGCTGGCGGCGATGGCGGCCGCCATGCGCGCCGCCGCCACCGTGGACGCCGCCGAGCGCGCCGCCGCGGTGGCCGAGGGCGCCGCGCGTGCCTGAGCGGACGGCGGTCGACCTGTCGTCGACGCGCCCCGTGCACCTCGTGGGCGTCGGCGGCTCCGGCGTCAGCGCCATCGGGATCATCCTCGCCGCCATGGGGCACCGGGTCACCGGCGCCGACCTCAACGAGACGCCGGCGTGGCCCAAGCTCCTCGCCGCCGGCGTCACCGCCGAGGTCGTGCCGGCCGACGAGCTGTTCTCGTCGGCGGCGCGCCACGGCGCCGAGGTCGTCGCCCACTCCACCGCCTTCCCGCCCACGGCCGCCGACCTCGAGGGCGCCCGTGCTGCGGGGCGCCAGGTCGTCGACCGGGCCGGCATCCTCGCCGCCATCTGCGCGGCCCGCCCCACGGTCGCCGTGTCGGGCACCCACGGCAAGACCTCCACCACCGCCCTGCTCGCCACCCTCCTGGCGGGCGTCGGCGCCGACCCCTCGTACCTCGTCGGCGCCGTGCCCCTCGGCCTCGGCGACGCGGCCCGCTGGGGCGGCGAGGGCGGCGTGTTCGTGGTCGAGGCCGACGAGAGCGACGGGTCCTTCCTGGAGCTCGGCGCCGGCACCGCCGTCGTCACCAACATCGACGAGGACCACCTCGACCACTGGGGCACGATCGAGCGCATCGAGGCGGGGTTCGACCGCTTCCTCGGCGCCGCCGCCGAACGCGTCGTGTGCATCGACGATCCCCGCCAGGACGGCCGGGTCGACGAGCGGGCGCTCCGCGTGGCCGGGCGCCACGGCGCGGTGACGGTCGGGGAGGCCACCGAGGCGCGCTTCCGCATCCACGACGTGGTGGTCGATCGGCTCACCACCACGTTCGGCCTCACGGTCGACGGCGCCGAGGTCGGGCCGGTGTCGATCGGCACGCCCGGCCGCCACCACGCCCGCAACGCCGCCGTCGCCCTGGCCACCGCGGCCGGCCTCGGCGTCGCCCTGCCCGACGGCGTGGCCGCCCTGGCCGGCTACCGGGGGGTGTCGCGGCGGTTCGAGGTCGTGGGCGAGGCGGCCGGGGTGCTGGTGGTCGACGACTACGCCCACAACCCGGGCAAGGTCCGGGCCCTGCTGGGCTCCGCACAGGAGGCCGGCTGGGACCGCGTCGTCGTGATCTTCCAGCCCCACCGCTACACCCGGACCCGCGACCAGGGGGCCGATTTCGGCGCCGCCCTGGCCCTGGCCGACATCGTGGCGATCATGGACGTCTACGCCGCCGGTGAGGCCCCGGTGCCCGGGGTGACCGGGAAGGACCTCGTCGGCGCCGTCCTCGACCACCGGCCGTGGGCCGAGGTGGCGTGGGTGCCCACCACCGACGATGCGACCACCTGGGCCCGACGGGTGCTGCGCCCTGGCGACCTCTGCCTCACGGTGGGGGCGGGTGACATCTCCCACCTCGGGCCCCAACTGGTGGCGGCGCTGGGCGGGACGGCCGGGGCATGAGCGGCGTGCCGGCGCCGGTCCTCGCCGAGCTCGACGAGGAGCTCGCCGGGCTGGTCGCCGCCGACGTGGCGCTGGGCCCGCTCACCACCTACCGGGTCGGCGGGCCGGCCGCCCGGTTCGCCACCGTCGCCACCGACGACGACCTGGCTCGCGTGGCCGACGCGGTGCGGCGCACGGGGGTCGACGTGCTGGTCGTGGGCAAGGGGTCGAACCTGCTGGTGGCCGACGCCGGCTTCGACGGCCTCGCCCTCCAGCTCGCCGGCACCTTCGCCGAGGTCGACGTGCGAGGCACCACCGTGCGGGCCGGCGGCGCGGCCGCCCTGCCGGTCGTCGCCCGTCGCACGGCGGCCGCAGGGCTGCGCGGCTTCGAGTGGGCGGTCGGCGTGCCCGGTTCGATCGGCGGCGCGGTGCGGATGAACGCCGGTGGGCACGGCTCGGACCTGGCTGCGTCGCTGGTGGGGGTCCGCGTCGTCGACCTCGCAGGCGGCGAGGATGGAGCGGTGACCGCCGACGCCCTCGAGCTCCGCTACCGGTCGTCGGCCGTCGCCCCCCACCAGGTCGTGGCGTGGGCGGAGCTGGAGCTGGTGCCCGGCGACCGCACCGCCGCCGAGGCCGAGATCTCCGAGATCGTGCGGTGGCGCCGGGCGAACCAGCCCGGCGGCCAGAACGCCGGATCGGTCTTCACGAACCCGCCGGGCGACTCCGCCGGGCGCCTGATCGACGACGCCGGCTGCAAGGGCCTGCGCGTCGGCACCGCCGAGGTGTCCCCGAAGCACGCCAACTTCATCCAGGCCGACGAGGGTGGCCGGGCCGACGACGTGTGGGCGCTCATGGCCGAGGTCCGGCGCCGGGTGCACGCGAGCAGCGGCGTGGTCCTGCACGCCGAGACCAGGGTCGTCGGGCTGCCCCCGCTCCCGGAGCCCGTCGGGTGAGCTCCGGCCTCCTGACCCGCGGCCCGTCGGGTCCGGCACCCGGCCCGGCGGCCATGGACCCGCGGCTCCGGGCTCGGCGCATCGAGGTCGCCCGCAGCCAGGGACGTCGCCGCCGGCGCCGCATCGTGGCCCTCGCGCTGGTGACGGTCCTCGTCCTCGCCGCGGTGGGCCTCAGCCGCTCGGTGCTGCTCGACGTCGACGTGCTCACCGTGGCCGGGGCGACCCGGACCGGCGAGGCGACCGTGCGCGACGTCGCCGGGATCCGCCGGGGCCGGGCCATGACGTCGATCGACCCCGATGCCGTCGAGGCCCGCCTCGAGGCCCGACCGTGGGTGGCCGACGCGTCGGTCCGGCGCAAGTGGCCCGGCACGGTCCGCATCGAGGTCCGCGAGCGCGTGCCGGCGGCGATCGTCGACGCTGGCGCGTCGGCCACCGTGGTCGACGGCGAGGGCCGGCTCCTCGGCCCGGCCACCGCCGCCGACGCCGACCTCCCCTCCGCGGGCCCGTCCTCGGGTGCCGAGGTGGGGGAGCGGCTCCCGGCCGCCCGTCGCCGGCTGGTCGCCGTCCTGGCCGCCCTCCCCGCCGAGCTGCGCGCCGAGGTCGAGCGCGGCACCATCGGCGCCGACGGCCTCGGCCTCCTGCTTGACGACGGCGTCGAGGTCCGCCTCGGCGACCCCACCCGCCTGCAGGCGAAGGCCGATGCCGCCCTCGTGCTGCTCGCCGAGGCCGACCGGGCCACCATGGCGGTCGTCGACGTGTCCGTCGACGGCACCGCTGCGGTCACCCGCACCGAGGACCCGGCCTTGACCCCGTCCGAACCGGGCGGTGCATAATGTCGACCGTCCCTAGAGGTTTACATAACCCTCGACCTCAGGTCGAGGTCCAGGTCCGGCCCCCGCACGCCCGCCCGGCGCAGGGCGTGCTCGCACCCACCCACGCCCTGCTACCTGCCTACCGGGCACCCGCCCGCTTCGGCCTCAACCCCTCTCGGAGGTAACACCCCATGGCCGGCAACCCGCAGAACTACCTGGCTGTCATCAAGGTCGTCGGCGTCGGCGGCGGCGGCGTCAACGCCGTGAACCGCATGATCGACGCCGGGCTCAAGGGCGTGGAGTTCATCGCCGTCAACACCGACGCGCAGGCGCTGCTCATGAGCGACGCCGACATCAAGCTCGACATCGGCCGGGAGCTCACGCGCGGGCTGGGCGCCGGCAGCGACCCCGAGGTCGGTCGGGCGGCCGCCGAGGAGCACCGCCAGGAGATCGAGGAGGTCCTGCAGGGGGCCGACATGGTGTTCATCACCGCCGGCAAGGGCGGCGGCACCGGGACCGGCGCCGCGCCCGTCATCGCCGAGATGGCGAAGAACCTCGGCGCCCTCACCATCGGCGTCGTCACGCGCCCCTTCGCCTTCGAGGGCCGGCGCCGGTCGGTGCAGGCCGAGGCCGGCATCCAGAAGCTCAAGGAGAAGGTCGACACCCAGATCGTCATCCCGAACGATCGGCTGCTCACCGTCTCCAACGAGAAGACGTCGATGATCAACGCCTTCAAGATGGCCGACGAGGTCCTCCTCCAGGGCGTCCAGGGCATCACCGACCTCATCACCACCCCCGGCCTGATCAACACCGACTTCGCCGACGTGAAGATGATCATGAGCAACGCCGGCTCGGCCCTGATGGGCATCGGCTACGCCTCGGGCGACGGCCGCTCGCTCAACGCCGCCCGCAACGCCATCTCGAGCCCGCTGCTGGAGGCCTCGATCGAGGGGGCCCGCGGCATCCTGCT
>DATAGR010000221.1:0-3148 GCA_036263575.1 Aquihabitans sp.
TGCTGGCCCTGCGCGAGGCGGTGGTCGACGCGGTGCGCGGCGCCGGCTACCGCTACGTCACCCTCGACCTCGAGGGCCTCCGTTCGGGCAACCTCAACGCCGCACTCGGCCATTCGGTAGACCGCAGGGCGTAGTTCGTTCGTCACGTTGAGTGGCAATGCCCGGCATCGCGGTCCGTCGGAATGGTCCGAATGACCCAGGGCAACGACGTCGAGCCGACATCGTCATGGCCTCGGTCGGCAATGTCGGCAATGGACGACCCTTCGATACAAGCGGTGAACTGACGTTCACGTCTGGTCAGGTGCGGTCACTAAACGTCACCACTTCCTACGCAGAGTGACGAATGGGACATTGCGAACCGTCTCGTCATGGCCGGCCGGCGGCGGGGTTGCTCAGTCGACTGGCGATCCGGCCACAACGGGCTTTTGCCCCTGAACGCGACATTCGCGCTTCAGATCAACCGCCGGTGCGCCGATACCGACGACTGGTGCGGAGCGCACCGCGAGGAGCGATGGCGATGGGGCGAACCGGACGGCTGCTGGGCACGGCGATGCTGGGGTTGGCGGCGCTCGCCGCCTGTCAACCGGTCCCGACGCCGACGACCGTGCCGCCCACGACGGCGCCGGCGACCACCACCACCTCGACGCCCCGCAAGGTCTACGCCCCCACCACCACCTCCCCGACGACGTCGACCCCGTCCACGAGCACGACCCTGCCGCCGTCGACGACCTCGACGAGCACGACGACCTCGACGACCAGCACGCAGGCGACCTCGACGAGCACGACGGCGCCGGCCACGTCGACGACGGTGCCGGGCACCACGACGACCACGACGCCCCCGACCTCGACGAGCACGACGACGACCGCGCCGACCACCACGTCGACGAGCACCACCACGGCGCCGGCGACGACCACGACGCAGCCGCGCACGACCACCACGACCGCGCCGACGACGACCACCACGGCGCCGGTGCTGCCGGGCTGGCGCCTGGTGGCCGGCGACGAGTTCGGCGACACCGCCGTCGACGCCACGAGATGGAAGCGCTACCACAACACCTACGGCGACGGGAACAAGGAGCTGGCGTGCCTGACGCCGGACAACGTGGTGGAGTCGGGCGGCAGCCTGCGCATCACCGCCCGTCGCCAGCAGGTGACGTGCCCGAACGGCAGCGTCCGCCAGTACACCTCCGGCTTCATCGGCTCGCGTGAGGTCGGCCGGTACTTCCCGCGGTACGGCCGCTTCGAGATCCGGGCCAAGGTCCCGCACGCCCAGGGGCTCTGGCCGGCGTTCTGGCTGCGCCACCGCAGCGGCGCCGGGGTGGCCGAGGTGGACATCCTCGAGTACTTCCACTCGCAGCACCCCGGCAAGGGCTACGCCACCCTGCACCTCGACGGGCGCAAGAACCTGTCGAAGAACAGCATCGCCTTCGAGTCCTCGAAGGTGGCGGTGTCGGGCTGGCACACGTGGGCGGTCGAGATCAGCCCCGACCCCGCCGGCGTCCGGTTCGAGTTCTCCATGGACGGCACCCGGTTCCACAGCTACGTGGACACCCAGCACCACTGGACCTCGGCCGATCCCACGGCCACGTGGGACATCGCCCTGAACCTGGCGGTGGGCGGCACCTGGACCGGCGGTCCCGACGACGTCCTCGGCTACCTCCGGGACCTCAACCGCTGCTCGATCAGCGGCACCCCGCCCAACAGCTGCGTCACCACAGGGATCAACCGGGTCGACTGGACCGACCCGGTCGATGCCACCTACGAGATCGACTACGTCCGGGTCTTCACCCGCTGATCGGCGCGCTGACCGACGTGCCGCCGGTGCCGCTGGTCAGTCGCCGGCGCGGCCCGATCGGTAGGCCCGCACGGTGCGCCGGAGGAACAGCCCAAGCCACCACAGGCCGAAGATCAGCCACGGCACGCCGAACAGCACGCCGACCCAGGTCCGGGCCGGCTCGCGCAGCCACGTCAGCGAGGCGCCCCCGGCGAGGGCCGTGAGCGCCCACAGCGAACCGGCGACGCACCCGATGGTCTCCTCCCGATCATCGGGTCGCGCGTGGTCGGTGCCCGCCGGGCCCGCCGGCATCGGGTCCTCGGTCATCCGCTGAGGCCCGCCGGTGCCGCCGCAGCCGATCAGCGGAGGCCGGTGAGGCGGAGGTCGAATCCGGCGGTGGGCTGCGTGCGGTAGTTGAGGTGCAGCTCGACGGCGATGGTGTTGGTGCCGGCGCGGAAGGCGCTGGGCGGCACCTCGAAGCGGACCGGGACCTTGCGGTCGGCGCTGGCGACCGGGGCGGTGGCGTAGGTGCCGACGGTGAGGGGCCCGGCGGGGAGGTTCGACCGCCCGACCTCGACGCCGTTCACGTAGACGGCCGCGCCCGAGTTCCGGACCAGGTCGATGGCGATCCGGTCGAAGGCGGCGGGGTTCGCGATCGAGACCGTCGTCCGGTAGTAGGAGGCCAGCGGCCTCGGCGACGCAGTCGTGCTGATCACCGTGCCCTTGGGCGTGTCGCCGTACCCGAGCTCGCCCACGCCCGCCTGCCAGGTCGAGTCGTCGTACCCGTCCGCGGTCCAGGCCCCCGCCGGTGCCGCCGCCTGCCAGTGCCACTTCCACGGGCTTCCGAACGCCAGGAGCTGCGTGTCGACGGCGCGTGCGGGGACCGCCACCGCCGTGGAGGCGGTGGCGTTGCCGGCGGCGTCGAACGCGGTCACCACGTAGCTGTGGGCCTTGGTGAGGTCGACGGTGGCATCGCGGAACGTCGTGGTGAGCGGGCTGACGACGGCGATGGTGGCGCCGTCGCGGCTGATGGCATAGCCGCCGAGGGCCTGGTCGTCGGTGGCGGCGCTCCAGCTGAGGTCGATCGCCTCGGCGCCCGGCGTGGCCGAGAGCGTCGGGCGCGAGGGTGGGGCCTGGTCGGCGGTGGCGCCACGAGTGGTGGCGGAGAGGTCGAAGAACACCTTGCCCGAGTCGGCCCGCCAGCCGTGGACCTCCGCCGAGATGGTGTTGGTGCCGGCCCGGAGGAGGCTGCCCGGCACCGCGTAGGTCTTGGTGCGGAGGTCCTCGGTGCCGCCGACGTAGGCGGCCGCCGGCGTGGTGGCGCCGATGGCGCCCGACGGCATGTTGGTGCGGCCGACCTCGACGCCGTTGACG
>DATAGR010000222.1:0-2788 GCA_036263575.1 Aquihabitans sp.
CGGGCCGCGGGTCCTCGAGCACGTGGTGGACACCGTGCTGGCCTTCGAGGGCGACCGGCACCACGCCCTCCGGCTCCTGCGGGTGGTGAAGCACCGCTTCGGCTCCACCCACGAGCTCGGCCTGTTCGAGATGACCGACCAGGGGCTCCAGGGGGTGCCCGACGCCAGCGGCCTGTTCCTGGCCGACCGCCGGCCGGGGATCGCCGGGTCCGTCGTCGTCCCCACCATCGAGGGCCACCGGCCGCTGCTCGTGGAGCTGCAGGTGCTGGTGGCCAAGAGCCCGCTGCCGTCGCCCCGCCGCTCGGCCACCGGGCTCGACAGCGGGCGGCTCAGCCTCCTGCTCGCCGTCCTCGAGCAGCGGCTCGGCATCCTGACCGGCGGGCACGACGTCTACGCGCTGGCGGTGGGCGGCGTGAAGGTCGGCGAGCCGGGGGTCGACCTCGCCCTCGCCCTCGCCGTGGTGTCGTCGCTCACCGGCGTCCCCCTGCCCGACGACGTGGTGGCCTGCGCCGAGGTCGGCCTCGGTGGCGAGCTGCGCCAGGTCGCCCAGACCCCCCGGCGCCTCTCCGAGGCCGCTCGCCTCGGCTTCGGCCGAGCCCTCGTGTCGGCCACCGCCCCCGAGCCGCCCCCTGGCATCGTCGTCCAGCGGGTCGGCACCCTGGCCGAGGCCGTCACCGACCTGCAGCTGGTGCCGGGCATGGGGCCGCGCTGAGCGGCCGACCGTCCCCCGGGGGGGAAAGGGGGGTCCGGTAGCCTGCCCGGCCATGGTCGACCGCTACCGCCCCGAGCTCCGGAGCGCCCTGACCCAGGTGGCGCCCGGTCGGCTCCTGCGGGAGGGCGTCGACCGGATCCTCCAGGCCGGCATGGGCGGCCTGCTCGTGGTGGGCGACGGCGCCGACGTCCTGAACATCTGCTCGGGCGGCTTCCTGCTCGACGCCGCCTTCAGCCCGCAGCGGCTGTCGGAGCTGGCCAAGATGGACGGCGCCATCATCCTGGCCCGCGACGGCAGCCGCATCGCCCGGGCCAACGTGCACCTGGTGCCCGATTCGTCGGTCGCCACGTCGGAGACCGGTACCCGCCACCGCACCGCCGAGCGGGTGGCCCGCTCGCTTCGGGTGCCGGTGATCACCATCTCGCAGCGGATGAACACGATCTCGGTCTACGTCGGCGACGACAAGCACGAGATCGAGCCCATCCCGCGCGTGGTCAACCGGGCCAACCAGGCGCTGTCGACCCTGGAGCGCTACCGCAACCGGCTCGACACCGACGCCGCCTCCCTGTCGACCTTGGAGATCGAGGACCTCGTCACCATCCGCGACGTGGTCAACGTCCTCCAGCGCATCGAGGGCGTCGAGCGCATCGCCACCGAGATCGAGCGCTACATCGTCGAGCTCGGCGAGGAGGGCCGCCTGGTGCGGCTCCAGCTGGTGGAGCTCATGGGCGGGATCGAGCACGACCGCCGCCACATCGTCCGGGACTACCGGGGCGACGCCAAGGGGATCAGCCTCGACACCGTGCTCGACTCGCTCTCGGCGCTCTCCACCGAGGACCTCATCGACCCCGCCGAGCTGGTCCACGCCCTCCGGCTGCCCACCGCCGCCCTCGACGCCGCGGTGTCGCCCCGCGGCTTCCGGCTCCTGTCGCGCATCCCCCGGCTGCCGGAGCAGGTCATCGAGAACATCGTCGCCCGCTTCGGCAACCTGCAGCGGATCATGCGGGCCACCATCGACGACCTGGACGATGTCGAGGGTGTGGGCGCCACGCGCGCCCGGGCCATCAAGGAGGGCCTGGGCCGCCTGGCCGAGGCCGCGATCCTGGACCGCTACTAGCTCGAGGCCGCCAGCGCGAAGCAGGAGCCGGGCGGTCAGCGAGCGCGGCGCTCGAGCTCCTCGCGGTTGGTGATGCGGTAGCGGCGGTCCTGCTGGTCGATCCAGCGGAGGCGCACGAAGCTGGCGATGGCCTTGTTGACCCGCTCCCGGGACGCGCCCACCATGCCGGCCAGCTCCTCCTGGGTGATGGGGAGGGCGAACTCGTCGGCCGTGCCGGCCAGCTCGAGCAGGCGCTTGGCGGTGCGGCCGGTGACGTCGAGGAAGACGGAGTCGGCGAGGGCGGAGTCGGTGTTGCGCAGGCGCCCGGCGAGCAGGCGCACGACCCCCCACAGCAGGGTGGGCCGCGACTCGTAGACCGCCTGCAGCGGCGCGTAGGGCAGCTCGACGAGCTCCGAGGGCTCCAGGGCCCTGGCCTCGGCCGACCGGCTGCCGCCGTCGAAGAGCCCCATCTCGCCGAAGACGTCGCCGCGCTCCATGAGCGCCACCATCGATTCCCGCCCGTCGATGGAGCGCTTGGCGATGGCGATCCGGCCGGAGGCGACGACGCAGAGTCGGTCGGGCGTGTCCTCCTCGGCGAACACGACATCGCCCCGCAGGTAGCGGGTGGTGACCGCCGAGGCCGCGATGCGCGCCATCTCGTCGTCGGTCAGCTCGGCGAGCAGCTCGACGTCCTGCAGCAGGTCGATGTCCACCATGCGAGCGAGCGTACCGAGTGGGCAGCCCGGAGGTGGCACCCGTCACGTCGTGCGCCGGCGCCCGGCCCCGGGCGCCGGGGGCGGGAGATGCCCAGGTCGCGCCCCCGGGCGGGCCGGCCGACGCCGTGCCGTAGCGTGGCCGCCGTGTCCGAGCCCGTCGCCGAGCCGTCGCCCGAGGTGTGGGCCGTGGTGGTGGCCGCCGGGTCGGGCCGGCGCTTCGGCGGCGCCAAGCAGTACGCCGACCTGGCCGGTCGACGGGTCGTC
>DATAGR010000223.1:0-2033 GCA_036263575.1 Aquihabitans sp.
GAGGTCCTCGTAGAGCCCGCTGGCGTGGCCGAGCAGCCCGACGCGGTGGCGCACGGCGCGGCGGTCGGCGCGCAGGTCGACGCCGAGCACCGTCGCGTGCCCCTCGGCCACCGGCACCAGGCCCGCGCAGGCTCGCAGGACGGTGGTCTTTCCGGCGCCGTTCGGCCCTTGCAGGAGCACGATCTCGCCGGCGCCGACGTCGAGATCGACACCGGCCAGAGCGGGAAAGCGCCCGAGGAGGCAGACCGCACCGCGGAAGCTGACAACGGGCTCCATGGGCAGGCTCAACGGTACCGGCGCCCCCCGCCGACCGACGAACCCGGACGGGGGACCAGCGGGTCCGAGGCGAGGCCGTCGAGGGCCAAGAGCGGGCCACGTCACCCGCCCGAGGCCGTCAGGACCTGGGCGTCCCGTAGTCTCCCCTCCAATGTTCGCGAGGGTGCTCGGTGGGGTCGGCCGGTCGATGATGACCGCCGGCGTGTTGATCCTCCTCTTCGTCGCGTACCAGCTCTGGGGCACGGGGCTCCAGGAGGCGAGGTCGCAGAACAAGCTCGAGGACCAGTTCGCCGAGGTCCTCGCCGACGTCGAGGACGCGCCCACCACCACGACGTCGACGTCGACCTCCACCACCGCGCCGCTCGACCCCGGCGCCCCGGTGTCGGTGGTCCCCGCCGCGGTGGCGCCCGACCTGCCCCTCCCCCGCTACGGCGACCCGGTGGCCCGGATCGAGATCCCGAAGATCGGCATCATCCGCACCGTCGTCGAGGGCGTCACCGTCCCGCAGCTGGCGCGTGGGCCCGGCCACTACCCCGAGAGCCCCCTGCCCGGCCAGAAGGGCAACGTCGCCATCGCCGGCCACCGCACCACCTACGGCCAGCCGTTCCACAACGTCGACAAGCTCGAGCCCGGCGACCAGATCCTGACCAAGACCGTCCAGGGCGAGTTCGTCTACGAGGTCGAGGGCCTCGAGATCGTGAAGCCGAACGAGGTGCGGGTCCTGGAGGACCGGGGCGACAACCGCATGACGCTGATCGCCTGCCACCCGAAGTACTCGCTCAAGGAGCGGATCATCGTCCACGCCAAGCTCGTGGGCGAGGCCGCCCCCGAGATCGAGGGCCAGGCCGAGCAGCGCGAGGAGGCGGCCGAGGACGGCGGCTCCGGCGATCCGCTGGCCGAGGGCGAGACCGTGAGCATCGACGGCGCCGGCCTCAGTGGCGAGGCGTCCTCCAAGACGCCGGCGATCCTCTGGGGCCTGGCCTGCGCCGCCATCTGGCTCGCCACCTGGCTGGTGCAGACCGCCCTGCGACGGCGGGTCCGCGACCGCAGCGACGGTCGCCCGAGCCGCCAGCAGCGCCTGCTGACCTGGACCCCCTACTCGGTCGGCCTGCCCGTCTTCCTGGTGGCCCTGTACGTCTTCTTCGAGAACTTCGGCCGCCTGCTCCCCGGCAACTACTAGCGCCGGCGGCGGACGCCGACGCGCTCAGCGTCCGCGAAACGTCGGTGTCCGCCGGGCGCGGAAGGCGTCGATGCCCTCGGCCAGGTCCTCGCTGGCCCACGCCCGGGCGAAGGCGGCGTCGACGTCGGGGTCGGCGGCGGGCACCTCCTCCAGGCGGTCGAGCATGAGCTTGTGGCCGGCGATGGTCAGCGGGGCCAGCGTGGCGATCCGCTCGGCCCAGGCCAGCGCCTCGGGCAGCGCTCCCTCCCGGTTCACCAGCCCGAGGCGCAGGGCGTCAGCCCCCAGCACCACCTCGGCGGCGAGCAGGATCGCCCGGGCCGTGCTGGCGCCGGCCAGCGTGGCCACCCGCTGCACCGTCCAGTGGTTGACCATGAGGCCGAGCTTGGCGGCCGGGATGCCGAAGCTGGCGGTCGCGGTGGCCACGCGGAGGTCGCACGCCACCGCCAGTTGGGTGCCTGCGCCCAGCGCCGCGCCCTCGATGGCCGCGATGGTGGCGAACGGCACCTCCCGCAACCGGTCGAGCACGCCCTGCAGGAGCGTGGCGAAGGAGGCGTCCTCCAGGCTCGTGAGGTCGGCG
>DATAGR010000224.1:0-3558 GCA_036263575.1 Aquihabitans sp.
GTCGGTCGGGCGAGTGGCGGTCCACGCCCGTCAACGTGCTGACCGTCGAGGGCGACCGCTTCCTGGTCGCTCCCCGGGGCGAGGCCCAGTGGGTGCGCAACGTCCGGGCCGCCGGTGGTGGCGAGCTGCGCGTCGGCCGGCAGGTCGAGGCCTTCACGGCCACCGAGCTGGCCGACGCCGACAAGCCCGTCGTCCTGCGCCCGTACCTGCGCCGGTGGGGGTTCGAGGTCGGCACCTTCTTCGACGGCGTCGACGCCGACGCCAGCGACGAGGAGCTGGTGGCCGCCGGCCCCAAGCACCCGGTCTTCCGCCTCGCCTCGGCACCCTGACGCGCAACCCGACGCGGCCGCCCGACGCGGCCGCCCGACGCCGCACGGGCCTCCGGTCCGGGCCGGGAGGCGTGGATAGGGTGACCCGCGCCACCGGGGGCCGGCCGCCGGTGGTGACCGCCGCACGGAAGGACGCAGCCATGAGCGACCCCGACGCCACCTCCGGCGCCACCATCGAGGACTACCTCTTGGAGGACCGGACGTTCCCGCCGTCGGAGGCGTTCAAGGAGCGGTCGCTGGTGGCGGGCACGTTCCTCTACGAGGAGGCCGACCGCGACGACGAGGGCTTCTGGGCCCGCCAGGCCGCGGACCTCGTCGACTGGTCGCGGGAGTGGGACGCGATCCTCGACTGGCAGCTGCCGTTCGCGAAGTGGTTCGTCGGCGGGCAGCTCAACGTGTCGCAGAACTGCCTGGACCGCCACGTGGAGGCGGGGCACGGCGAGCGGGTGGCCTACCACTGGGAGGGCGAACCGGGCGACACCCGCACGATCACCTACGCAGATCTGCTGGTGGAGGTGGAGCGGTTCGCCAACGTGCTCGAGGGCCTGGGCGTGACCAAGGGCGACCGGGTGGCGGTGTACCTGCCGATGATCCCCGAGCTGCCCGTCACCCTGCTGGCCTGTGCTCGCATCGGCGCGGCGCACTCGGTGGTGTTCGGCGGGTTCTCGGCCGACTCCCTCGCCGACCGCATCAACGACGCCGAGTGCAAGGTCCTGGTCACCGCCGACGGCGGGTGGCGCCGCGGCAAGCCGGGCCTGCTGAAGCCGACGGCCGACGTCGCCGTCGCCAACACGCCGAGCATCGAGCACGTGGTGGTCGTCGACCGCATCTCGGCGTCGGGCGGCGACGCCGAGATCGCCATGACCGAGGGCCGCGACCACTGGTACCACGACCTCATGGCGACGGCCGAGCCGCACCGCGCGCCCGAGCCCATGGACAGCGAGGACCTGCTGTTCCTGCTGTACACGTCGGGCACCACCGGCAAGCCCAAGGGCATCATGCACACCACCGGTGGCTACCTGACCCAGACCGCGTTCACGCACAAGTACGTCTTCGACCTCCAACCGGAGACCGACGTCTACTGGTGCACCGCCGACATCGGCTGGGTCACCGGCCACAGCTACGTCGTCTACGGCCCGCTCGCCAACGGCGCCACGTCGGTCATGTACGAGGGCACCCCCGACACCCCCGATCGCGACCGCTGGTGGGACCTCGTCGAGAAGTACCGGGTGTCGCTGCTCTACACCGCGCCCACCGCGATCCGGACCGTCATGAAGTGGGGCACGCAGGAGCCCGAGAAGCACGACCTGTCCTCGCTGCGGCTGCTGGGCTCGGTCGGCGAGCCGATCAACCCCGAGGCCTGGATGTGGTACCACACCCACATCGGCGCCTCCCAGTGCCCGATCGTCGACACGTGGTGGCAGACCGAGACCGGGGCGATCATGATCTCGCCCCTCCCGGGCGCCACCACCACCAAGCCCGGCTCGGCCACGTTCCCCCTGCCGGGCATCTCGGCCGAGCTGGTCGACGAGGCCGGCGAACCGGTCACCCGCGGCGGCGGCTACCTGACCCTCACCCGGCCCTGGCCCTCGATGCTCCGCGGCATCTGGGGCGACCCCGACCGCTACCGGGACACCTACTGGAGCCGCTACGAGGGCCGCTACTTCGCCGGTGACGGCGCCAAGCTCGACGCCGACGGCTACCTGTGGGTGCTCGGCCGCGTCGACGACGTCATGAACGTGTCGGGCCACCGCATCTCCACCACCGAGGTGGAGTCGGCGCTCGTGGACAACCCGAAGGTCGCCGAGGCCGCCGTGGTCGGCGCCAAGGACGACACGACCGGCCAGGCCATCGTCGCCTTCGTGACCCTCCGCGGCACCACCGAGGCCAGCGACGAGGTCGGCGAGGAGCTGCGCCAGCACGTCGCCACGAAGATCGGCGCCATCAGCCGGCCGAAGCTCATCGTCTTCACCGACGACCTCCCGAAGACGCGCTCCGGCAAGATCATGCGCCGCCTGCTGCGCGACGTCGCCGAGGGCCGCGAGCTCGGCGACACCACCACGCTGGCCGACCCCGGCGTCGTCGAGGAGATCCGCACCCGCGCCGCCCAGACACCAGCCGAGGACTGACCCGGCCGCTCAGCGGGCCGCGTTCTTCACGAACCCCTCGCCGGGCTCCTCCTGCACGGGCGTGCCCGAGTGGAAGCCGCCGCGCAGGTGGCGCCGCACCGCGCCGTCGGCGGTGGCGCGCGCCGCCGAGTGCCACAGGTAGGCGTCGTGGAACAGGAGGTCGCCCCGCTCGGCGTAGACCGCCACCTCGCCCGGCACCTTCTCGAAGCGCAGCGGCATGGGGAACGGCGCCGGCTCGTCGGTGTAGCCGCCGTGGGTCGCCGAGCCCTCGGGCACCACGGCGCCGTTGACGTTCTCGTGGGGCGCCGGCGTGGCCCAGCGGTGGCTGCCCGGTACGACCCGGAGGAAGCCGTTGTCGAGGGCGACAGGTCCGGCTCCCGCGGCGCCGGCCGTAGGCTCCGTCGGCGATGACGACCCACGACGCGCCCCGCACGCCGGCCAACTGGCTGTGGCGCGACGGGCCGGTCCGGGGCGAGGCGGTGGTGTTCGACCTCGACGGCGTGCTGGCCGACGCCGCCGGGCGCCAGCACCTGCTGGCCTGGCCCCGGCGCGACTGGCGGGCGTTCTTCGAGGCGGTGGGGGAGGACCCGGTGATCGAGGAGGTGGGCACGCTGCTGCACGCCCTCGACGACCGCTTCGTGGTGGTGCTGCTCACGGCCCGCCCGATGTCGGTGCAGCGCCACACCCACGACTGGCTGGTGCGCAACGACCTGCGGTGGGACCTCCTCGTCATGCGCGACGTCGGCGACTACGACCTGGCCGCCGAGTTCAAGGCCGGCACCGTCGACCAGCTGCGCGCCGCCGGCATGGAGCCCGGGCTGGCCTTCGAGGACGACCAGCGCAACGTGGCCATGTTCCGGGCGCGCGGCGTCCCCTGCGTCTACATCCACTCCGGCTACTACGACTGACGCCCGGTGCGCCTGGCGCCGATGCGACGGACCCCGGTCCGCCGTGGTCAGCGGCCGAACATGGCCTTGGCGACGGTCTTGGTGAACGGCTTCGAGACCTCGAGCAGGCGCTCGGCCTCGGCGTCGTCGAGGGCCTCCCACGGCTGCAGGGCGGCCTCGTCGGTGCGCTCCTCGACGCGGTCTCGGCTGCGC
>DATAGR010000225.1:0-9689 GCA_036263575.1 Aquihabitans sp.
GCGACGACCGGTTCTTCGTGGCCGGCCTGGGCTCGTTCCTGCTCGGCCACGTCGCCTACGTCGTCGGCCTGCAGCTGGACGACCGGTCGATGGGGTGGACCCTCGTCGGCCTCGCCGTGGTCGCCGTGGCCATCGCCACCATCGGGCGGCGCCTGGTGGCGGGCGTGGCGGGCGGGCGGCAGCGCGAGCTGCTCGGACCGGTCATCGCCTACCTGGTGGTCATCTCGGCCATGGTCGTGAGCGCGTTCGGCACCGCCGACGCGTGGGCGATCGTGGGCGCCTCGCTCTTCTACGCGTCCGACGCCACCCTCGCCTGGAACCGCTTCGTGGAGCAGCGACGCCATGGGTCCCTGGCGGTCATGGTGACCTACCACCTGGGCCAGGCCGGCCTGGTGGCGTGGTTGGTGACAGGCTGAGCTGGTGACGCCGGACCTGCGCCGCCTCGGTGCCGCCCTCGCCGCCGGCCTCGCCCTCGCCGTGGCCGGCGCGTCGTGCAGCGAGACGGCCGACACCCTCGACCGGGCCGGCACCGAGCGCGCCGTGGAGCGGGTGGTCGGAGGCCGCATCGGTCCTGACGTCGATCGGGTCCGTTGCCCGCAGGAGATCCCGCGTGGTCGCGGCCGGCGGTTCTCGTGCCGGGCCGTGCTCGCCGACGAGGTCGGCGACGTGCGCCTGCGGGTGCGCCAGGCCGACGACGACGGACGGCTCGAGGTCGAGCTGCTCGACGCCGTGGTCGACCGCCGCGACGTCGCCGACGACCTCCGCCGGACGCTCGTCTCGACCTACCTTCGCGAGTTCACCGTGGACTGCGGTGACCCCGGGCCCCGGGTGGTCGCACCCGGCACGACCTTCACCTGCGATGCCGCCGACCCGGCCGGCGAGCGCGAGGTGGAGGTCACCGTGACCGACGCCGCCGGCACGCTCAGCTACGACGTCGGGCGGGGCTGAGCCGGGACGCCGCCCGGGGCGGTCGGGCGCCGTCTGCAACGCACCGCGCCACTACGACGTCGGCCAGGTCCGGGCGAAGCAGCGGGCGCCGAGGGTCCCCGGCGCCACCCACCGCCAGGCGCCGAGGGCGGCGCGGCGGGTGTGGTCGGTCCAGCGGAGGCAGTCGGGCCGGCCGACGCGGCGGACGACCTGGCGGATGCCGCCCTCGTGCACGACGTAGCCGGCCCACACGCCCGGGAAGTCCTTGGTGGAGCCGACCTGGGTGGCCGTGGCGCCGCCGTGGTCCCAGCGGCGGTGGCGGTGGGTGTGGCCGCTGGTGACCAGCACGCCGGGGTGGACGGCGCCGAGCCGGGCCAGCAGGTCCGAGCTCTCGCGGTGGCCCACGCCGCGCGGCCACCCCTCGGGCAGCAGGTGGGCCTGGAGCTGGTGGTGCAGGGCGACCAGCACCGCCCGCTCCCGGCCGGCCTCGGCCGCGGCCTGCACGACGTCGTCGGCCACGGCGGCCACCTGCCCCAGGTTGCGGCTGCCGATCGAGGTGTCGACCAGCACCACGCGCAACCCGGGCAGGTCGCGCACGGAGATCGGCGAGGCGACCGACACCCCGAAGGCCCGCGCCGCCTCCTCGGGGAGCAGCCCGGGCCGGTGGGCCCGGTGGGCGCGGTCGTGGTTGCCGGGCACCGCGTCGATCGGGAGGGGGGACCCGGCCACGAGCCGGGCGTACTGCCGCCACTCCTCGGGCTGGCCGTGGTTGGTGAGGTCGCCCTTGGCGAAGAGGTGGGTGGCGCCCCAGGCCGCCGCCTCGTCGACGGCGGCCTCGGCGCAGCGCACCGGGTGGGCCACCTCGGGAGCGGGGACCTCGCGGATGGTGCCGCGCTGGCCGAACGCGTGGGTGCCGAGGTGCAGGTCGCCGATGGTGGCGACCCGCACGAGCTCGTCGCCGGGCAGGGCGTCGAGCGTCCGCACCGCCAGCTCCCGCCGTTGCCCGTGCTGGTCGGCCACGACCCTGAGGTCCGACCCGGGCGGCAGCCCGTCGAGCACCGCCGCGCCCGGCCCGCCGTCGGCCTCGAGCGCCAACTCGGCCTCGGTGCCGGGAACCGTGAGCCGCAGGGGGCCGGGAGGGAGGTCGCGCCAGGTGAGCTGGACCGTCGTGTCCTCGACGGCGAACACCGAGATCGACGGGCGCCCCGGGTTGCTCACCCGGTCCACCCCTGGTGGGCGGTCACGCCAGGGCGCGGGCCAGCTCGGCCGGGACCCGCTCGGCCAGGCCCACGCTGACCCACATGCGCTCGAGGTGCTGGCGGATCACGGTGGCGCCCTGCGGGACCGGGTGGGCGTCGAGGTGGGCGGCGACCTGCTCGGCGAGGCTGCGATCGGTGATGCCCCGGACGCCCTCGAGGAGGCGGGGCACCGAGGCCGAGGGGAACCGCTCGGTGATGGCGTCCCAGTGCTCGACGACGAAGGCCCACACGTCGGCGGTGGCGTCGCGGTTCGCCAGCGCCCGGCGCAGGAGGAACAGCCCGTCCTGGGTGCGGACCTCCTCGGTCAGCACCAGGTCGCAGAAGCGGCGGACGAGGGCGGCGTCGCCGGCGTCGGCCAGCGCCCCCTGGTGCCGGAGGCGGTCCTGCGGGGTGCGGGCCGCGAGCGACCGGCGCCGCAGCTCGTCCCACGTCTCGGCGTCGGCGTGGGCGGCGACCACCCGCACCACGGCATCGGCCAGGTCGGGGTCGACGGCGGTGGGGTCGGCGGCCAGGGCGGCGAAGTGGGCGCGGGCCTGGTCGATCTGCTCCTGGTCGTCGCCGATGCGGGCCGTGGCCTCGAACAGCGTGGCCCGGAGCGCGGTGGTGCGCTCGTCCTCGTCGGGAGCCGGCGCGGTGCCCAGCCGGTGCAGGGCCGGGCCGAGGAGGGCCCGCACCCAGCCGGCCAGCGATTCGTGGTGCTCGCGCCCGCCGACGCGGTCCAGGCCGCCCAGCACGCCGACGATCCGCTGCCACACCGAGAGGTCCTCCTCGGCGGCCAGGCTGCGCAAGAGGCCCAGCAGGCGGGCGACCGACCCCCGGCCGGCGAGCAGGAGGGCCCACTCGTCCTCCACCAAGCCGTAGCGCTCGAGCGCCGAGAGGTCGGTCAGGGCGTGGGCGGCCACGGCCGCGAGGTCGTCGTCGCCCAGCTCCACCCGGTAGAAGCCGTTGCCCTGGTGGTTGCCGACCACCCAGGCCGGCGCGTGGTCGAGCGAGACCTCCTGCTCGGCCTGCTCCAGCAGCACGCGGTGCACCGACGACCCGCCGTCGTGGCCGACGCGCAGGACCACGGGCACGGACCGGCCGGCGTCCTCGGGGGCGGTGGCGCCGGCGGCGTCGTCGGCGAGGAAGGAGAAGCGGCGCTGGCCCACGGTCAGGGTGGTGCCGTCGCCCTCGCGTGCCACCGACACGACGGGGTGGCCGGGCTGGAAGATCCACGAGTCCATGATCTGGCGCACCGGCTCGCCGGTGGCCTCCTCGATGGCGTCCCACAGGTCGGTGGTCTCGGTGTTCCCGTAGGCGTGGGTGGTGAGGTAGTGGCGGATGCCGGCCTGGAAGCGGTCCTCGCCGAGGTACTGCTGGAGCATCCGCACCACCGACGCCCCCTTCTCGTAGGTGAGGACGTCGAACATGCCCTCGGAGTCGGCGGCGGTGACGACCTCGTACTCGATCGGTCGGGTCGTGGACAGCGAGTCGGTGTCGAACGCCGCCGACCGGGCCAGGCCGAAGTCGACCCACCGCTGCCAGTCGGGCCGGTAGGCGTCGGTGGTCAGCATCTCCATGAACGTGGCGAAGGCCTCGTTGAGCCAGATGCCGTTCCACCAGCCCATCGTCACGAGGTCGCCGAACCACATGTGGGCGATCTCGTGGGCGATGACGTCGGCGATGCGCTGCTGCTCGGCCTGGGTCGCCCGGTCCCGGTCGAGGAGCAGGGCCGTCTCCCGGAAGGTCACCGCGCCGAGGTTCTCCATGGCCCCGAACGAGAAGTCGGGGATGGCGATGAGGTCGAGCTTGTCGCCCGGGTACGGGATCGCGTACCAGTCGCTGAGGAAGCGCAGCGAGAAGGCGCCGACCTCGAGGGCGAACGGGGTGAGGTCGGCCTTGCCGGGCGGGGCGATGACCCGGAGCGGCACGCCGTCCACGTCGACGACCTCGCTGGCCTCGAGCGGGCCGACCACGAACGCGACGAGGTAGGTCGACATCACCATGGTCGTGGCGAAGCGGACCCGGCGCCGGCCGGCGCCGATCGGCTCGTCGGCCACCTCGGCGGCGTTGGACACCGCCAACAGGCCGTCGTCGACCTCGAGGGCCACCGCGAACGTCGCCTTGAAGGCCGGCTCGTCCCAGCACGGGAACGCCCGCCGGGCGTGGGTCGACTCGAACTGGGTGGTGGCCAGGGTGTGCGTCGTGCCGTCGTCGTCGGTGAACGTGGACCGGTAGAACCCGACCAGCTTGTCGTTGAGCTCGCCGGTGAAGCGGACGTGCAGCGTCCACGTCCCGGCGGCGGCGGTCGAGGCCAGGGCGAGGGTGGCCGTCTCGGCGGCCTCGTCGAACGACGCCGTGGCGTCGACGCGCTCGCCGTCGCGCGCCAGCCAGGCCTCGGAGATCGCCAGATCGAGGGCGTGGAGCACCACCTCGTCGACCGGCTCCGCCACCTCGACCGTGACCGCCTCGGACCCCGAGAACGTCGCGCCCTCGAGGTCCGGCGACAGGACGAGGTCGTAGTGCGACGGCACCACGGTGGTGGGGAGGCGGTTCGGGTCGCGGTCGGGCAACGGGGGCTCCTCGGCTGGTGGACCCGGCGACCCTACCGGCGCCTCGGCGGCGGCCGGCGGCGTCGCCGGGCCCGGTCAGGGCAGGTAGACGGCCTCGATGGAGCTGATCGTGGTGACGCCCCGCACGGTGGCCACGTCGATCGTGAAGAGGAAGTCCTGGAAGGCGACCTCCGAGACGCTCGACGGGACCGGGTCGGGCCCGCCGCCGAGGGTGGTGACCGACGCGTCGGGCACCACGGCGATGCGCTTCACCGTCTGGTCGTCGTTGAGGACGTAGTAGTCGCTCGGCTCCTCGCCACGCGCCGCGGCCTCGTCGGCCGCCGCCTGGCCGGTCAGGAGCTCGGCCTCGTCGAAGATCACGACCTGGACGTCCTGGCCCTCGACGGTGCCCTCCTCGAGCCCGGCCAGGTAGCCGTGGTGGACGCCGTCGGGGAGGGTGTCCAGGGTGCTCGTCTCGGTGTCGCGGCCCTCGCTGTCGAGCGTGGTGGTCGTCTCCGAGCCGTCGGCCTCGGTGGTCGTCGTGGCCTCGTCGTCGGACTCGTCGTCGGCCTCGGTGGTCGTGGTGGCGTCGTCGTCCTCCGTGCCCGCCCCGGTCGTGGAGCTCGTGGCCGCGGTGGTCGAGGGCGCCGCCGTGGTCGTCGTGGTGGCCGTCGCCTCGCCGTCGTCGTCGACGCCGCAGCCGGCGAGCAGCGCCAGCGCGCACAGCGCGGCCGCGGCTGCCGTTCGTGGGGTCCTCGTCATGTCCCGTCCTCGTCCGTCCCTCGTGGTTCGAACGCTGCAACCTAGACGGGACTGGGTGTCGCCCACGGTGCACGCCTAGCCTGCACCGCTTGTGAACGCCCCTCTCGCACCGTCCGACGCCCGCTTCGACGTGCTCGGCATCGGCAACGCCCTGGTCGACGTCCTGAGCCAGGAGGACGACGACTTCCTCGAGCGCCTCCACATGGCGAAGGGCTCGATGACCCTCATCGACACCGACCGGGCCGAGGAGATCTACGCCGCCATGACGTCGACCACCGAGGCCTCGGGCGGCTCGGCCGCCAACACGCTCTCGGGCGTCGCGTCGTTCGGCGGGCGGGCCGCCTACATCGGCCGGGTCAAGGACGACGGGCTGGGCAAGGCCTTCGCCCATGACCTCAACTCGCTGAAGGTGCACTTCTCGTCGGTGAAGGCCACCGACGGCGATCCCACCGGCCGCTGCATGATCATCGTCACACCCGACGGCGAGCGCACCCTGAACACCTACCTCGGCGCGTCGGCCACCCTCTGCGCCGCCCACCTCGACACCGACCTCATCGCCTCGGCGAAGGTCACGTTCCTCGAGGGCTACCTCTTCGACCGCCCCGAGGCCAAGGAGGCGTTCCGCCTGGCCGCCGACACCGCCCACGCCGCCGGGCGCAAGGTCTCGCTCACGCTCTCGGACAGCTTCTGCGTCGAACGGCACCGGGAGGACTTCCTCGCCCTGGTGGCCGAGGGCGTCGACATCCTCTTCGCCAACGAGGACGAGATCATGGGCCTCTACGGCGTCGACACGTTCGACGCCGGCGTCGAGGCCGTCCGCGGCTCGTGCGAGATCGCCGCCGTCACCAAGGGCAAGCACGGGTCGGTCATCGTCACGGCTGACGAGCTGGTGCCGGTGGAGGCCTTCCAGGTGCCGAAGCGGGTGGACACGACGGGGGCCGGCGACCTCTACGCGGCCGGGTTCCTCTACGGGCTGACCCAGGGCCGGTCGCTCGCCGAGAGCGGTCGCCTCGGGTCCATCGCCGCCGCCGCCGTGATCGGCCACATCGGCCCGCGCCCCGGCCTGTCGCTGGCCCAGATGGTGCACCTGGTCTGAGCGGTTCGGGCAGACTGGCGCCCCCTGATCCCGGAGGCCGCCCGTGGTGCCCAGCCCAGATCCCGTCGCCTCGCCGTTCGAGGCCGCCGAGGCCTCGGCCGCCGCGCTGGCGGCGGCCACCGGGGTGGAGCGCCACGACGTCGCCGTGGTGCTGGGGTCGGGGTGGAAGCCGGCCGCGGACCGCATGGGCGAGGTCGTCGCCGAGCTGCCGATCGCCGAGCTGGGCGGCTTCCCCGACGCGTCGGTCGTGGGCCACGGGTCCACCGTGCGCTCCATCCGCAACGGCGACCGCCGGGTGCTTGCGTTCATGGGCCGGGTGCACCTCTACGAGGGCCACCACCCCAACGTGGTGGCTCACGGCGTGCGCACCGCGGTGCGCGCCGGCTGCCGGGCGGTCGTGCTCACCAACGCCGCGGGCGGGCTTCGCACCGGCATGCGAGCCGGCCAGCCCGTCCTCATCGCCGACCACGTCAACCTCACCGGGCGCACCCCGCTGCTCGGCCCGAACGACGACCGCCTCGGGCCGCGCTTCCCGGACATGGGCACCGCCTACACGCCCCGCCTGCGCGAGCTCGCCCGCTCGGTCGACCCCGACCTGGAGGAGGCGGTCTACGGCGGGTTCCTCGGCCCGACCTACGAGACGCCGGCCGAGGTCCGCATGGCCCGCACGCTCGGCGCCGAGCTGGTCGGCATGAGCACCGTGCTGGAGGTCATCGCCGCCGCCCACGCCGGGGCCGAGGTGCTCGCCGTGTCGCTGGTGACGAACCTGGCCGCCGGCATCACCGACGAGGTGCTCGACCACACCGACGTGCTGGCCGTCGCAGCGGCGTCGGCCGAGCGCATGGGTGGCCTCATCGCCGACGTGGTGGGGCGCATCTGATGGGCGACGCCTGGACGCCGGACCTGCGGGCGCGGGTGCTCGACTGGGTGGCCGACGACCCGGATCCGATCACCCGTGAGGAGCTCGGCGACCTGGCCGAGCGAGCCGACGGCGGCGACGCCGCGGCGGTCACCGACCTCGCCGATCGCTTCGCCGCCGACCTCGACTTCGGCACCGCCGGACTCCGGGGTGCGCTCGGCGGCGGCCCGAACCGCATGAACCTGGCGGTGGTGATCCGCGCCGCCGCCGGGGTCGCCGCGTGGCTGCGCGACACCGCCGGCCCCGACGGACCACGGCGGGGCGTGGCGATCTGCTTCGACGCCCGCCACCGCTCCGCCGACTTCGCCGAGGCCACCGCCGCCGTCCTGGCCGGCGCCGGCATCCGCGCCCAGGTGCTCCCCGGGCCGCTGCCCACGCCGGTCCTCGCCTTCGCCGTCCGCCACCTCGGCGCCGCCGCCGGCGTGATGGTGACGGCCAGCCACAACCCCCCGCAGGACAACGGCTACAAGGTGTACGACGGCACCGGTCGCCAGATCGTCTCGCCGACGGATGCCCACATCGCCGCGGCCATGACCGCCGTCGAGCGGGTGACCGCGGTGCCGCGCACCGGCCCCGACGACCCCGACATCGTGCGCCTCGGACCGGAGGTCGCCGACGCCTACGTGGCCGGGGCGGCGGCGGCCGGCCGCGTGCCCGGCGCCCGCGACGCCACCCTCGCCTACACCGCCATGCACGGGGTGGGGGCGGCGACGTTCCGCCGGGTCCTCGGCGCCGCCGGCTTCGCGCCCGCAGTCGAGGTCGCCGAGCAGGTCGAGCCCGACCCCGACTTCCCGACGGTGGCGTTTCCGAACCCGGAGGAGCCCGGCGCGCTCGACCTCGGCCTGGCCGCGGCGTCGGCCGCCGGTGCCGACGTGCTCATCGCCAACGACCCCGACGCCGACCGCCTCGGCGTCGCGGTGCCCGACGCCGCTCGTGGTCCGGTCACGTCGCCCGCCGGCTGGCGTGCGCTCCGGGGCGATGAGATCGGGCCGGTGCTCGCCCACCACCTCCTGACCCACGGCGGCGTGCCCGCCGGCTCGGTGTTCGCCACCACCATCGTGTCGTCGACCCTGCTGGGGCGCATGGCCGCCGCCGCGGGGGTCGGCTACGTCGAGACGCTCACCGGCTTCAAGTGGATCAGCCGGGCGGCGGGGCCCGACGGCTCGCTGGCCTTCGGCTACGAGGAGGCCCTCGGCTTCTGCGTCGGCGACCTCGTCGGCGACAAGGACGGCATCACCGCCGCGGTCGTGCTGGCCGAGGCCGTCAGCGCCCTGGCCGCCGAGGGCCGCACGGTGCTCGACGTGCTCGACGACCTGGCGCTCGCCCACGGCGTGCACCTCACCGGGCAGTGGTCGGCCCGGGTGGCGGGCGCCGACGGCATGGACCGCCTCGTCGCCGCCATGGCCGCCCTGCGGGTCGCGCCGCCCACCGAGCTCGCGGGCCGCACCGTCGACGCCGTCGACGACCTGCTCGGCGGCGACCCGGCCCGGGGGTTCCCGCCGAGCGACGTGCTCAGGCTCCACCTGCGGGGCGCCCGCGTCGTGATCCGCCCGAGCGGCACCGAGCCCAAGCTCAAGTGCTACGTCGAGGTGGTGGAGCCGGTGACCGATCCGGACGACCTGGCCGCCGCGCGCAGCCGGGCCGCCGGCGCCCTCGCCGACCTCACGGCCGCGGCGGCCGCCGCCACCGGGCTGGGGTGAGCCGCCGGCCCGGTCGGGTAGGCCGGGCCCCATGCAGATCCGCATGGAGAACGTGGTCTTCGACGCGCGCGACCACCGCGCCCTCGCCCACTGGTGGGCCGACGCGCTCGGTTGGATCGTCCACAACGAGTCGGAGGACGAGGTCGGCGTTTGCGCAGAGGTCAACCCCGACGGGAGCTACCCGTCGCCCGAGCTGACGTTCGTGCCGGTCGACGATCCGGGGGCCGGCCGGGAGCGGGTCCACCTCGAGCTCAACAGCACGTCGGTCGAGGACCAGCGCGCAACCGTCGAGCGGCTCCTCGCCCTGGGCGCCGCCCACGCCGACGTCGGCCAGGCGCCCGACGCGCCGTTCGTCGTGCTGGCCGACCCCGAGGGCAACCACCTGTGCGTGCTCGACCCGCGCCCGGAGTACGCCCACCTCGGATCGCTCGCCGGCTACACCCTCGCCGCCCACGACGCCGGCGCCCTGCGGGAGCTCTGGCGGGTGGCGACCGG
>DATAGR010000226.1:0-15441 GCA_036263575.1 Aquihabitans sp.
CCAGGGGAGCGCCCCTGCCGGCCGCGCCCGGCGGTGCAGCGAACGTCGAGCCGCTGCGGCCGGACCACCAGCTGCGCTTCCCCCGGACGTCGACATCGCGGGAGGCGCCCCTGGCCGCCGCCGTCGTCGAGGGCCGCGAGCAGGCCAGCCGAGCCCTCGATGCGGAGGTGGCGGGACTCGACCTCCCCGACCTGCTGCAGCGACCGACGGACGCCGTCCCGCGGGTGGCCACCTTGCGGCAGGACCTCCTCTCGGCGTTCGGACCGCGCGCCATCGACGACTTCGTCTCGACGCGCGACCTGAGGGCCGGGCGCCTCGCCGTGGCCCACGACGGCGTGCCCCTCAACCGCCCGCCGCCCGGGGACCTCTATCGCGCCGTCCGCGACCCGGCGTCGCCCGGGCGCCTCGACCCGGCCCGGCTGCTGGAGCTCCTGCGCCGAGGCGCGACCGCCATCGCCTTCGGCGTCGACGACTCCGTCCCCGAGCTCTCGCGACTCGCCGGCCTCGTCGAGCGGACGGCCGGCGTCCGCTCCGGGGCGAACCTGTACCTGAGCCACGGCTCGCACCCGTCGGGATTCGGGCCGCACTGGGACGACCACGACGTCCTCGTCATCCAGGTGGTCGGGTCGAAGCGCTGGCAGCTCCACCGCCCGAACGAGCCCGCGCCCGTCCTGCGCCACTCCTCCTCGGCCGTCTCGGGCGAGCGCTGGGCCACGGTGGTCCTCGAGCCGGGAGACGTCCTGTACGTCCCCCGGGGCTGGGGGCACGACGTGACCGGCTGCGGCGGGTTGTCGGCGCACCACACGTTGCCGATCCGGCGCCCCACCGGGGCGACCGTGCTGGCCGAGCTCGCCGCTGCCGTCCCACCGGGATCGAGAGGCTCCAGCACGCTCGGGGGGCCGGGTGCGCGAGACGTCGCCGAATCGGCGCTGGCCAGGTGGCACGCCGCCCTCCCCCCTCGTCCGAGCCTCCAGATGGCCTCGCCCCTGCACCCGACACCGGCTGCCGATGCGGGGCTGCGCCTGGCGACCGCGGGCGGGATCGCCGTGGTGGCCGGGCCGCCGGGAGCCGATGCCATCGCCGTCGCCCTCGGCGGGGTCGTGGCCGTGGTCCCCACCGAGGACCTCCCGCTCCTGGCTCGCCTCGTCGCGGGCCACACCGTCGATCCCGGCGTTCTGACCAGCAGGGGCACGGTGTGGCGCGACCTCGTCGATGCCGGGGCGCTCGAACTGCAGGCCACGGGCGGCACCGCCGACGAGGGGGCGTCGGGGTGCTGATGCGCATCGATCCCCTCCCGGACCTGTGCCGCCTCCGCGTCCCGACCCCTGGTGAGCCTGGGCTCGGCGGGCGGCTCGCCGAGGCGAACGGCCGATCGCTCGAGCGGGCCCGCGTGCGTTCGGGGAGGAGCCTCCCCGACCTCGATCCCGCCGTCCTCGCGGGTTCGTCACCCGAGGCCCCGACGAGCGGCGCGGCCCTCGTGGAGGGCGTCGACGACTTCCAGCCGGCTCGCTTCCTCGACGGCGTCGGCCCGGGGTTGGCGACGAACCCGCCCGAGGTGGCGGTCGGACCGGGCAGCCCGGGCATCACCAGCGAGGCGTGGCTGCGACCAGCGGTCGTCGCGCTCGAGCTCGCCGGCGGCGCCACGGTGCGGTTCCCCGAGGCCGTCGCGCTCCCCGGCATCGCCGCGCTCGCGGACGACCTGGCAGAGCTCGGCCGGGGTCGCACATCTGTCGCGGTCGTCGGCGCCGGTGCACGCGCCGCGAGGTTGACCCGACAGGAGGACGCCGACCTCCTCCTCCTCCCCCTCGCGGGCACCGTGAGCTTGGCGTGGCCGACCACGGACGGCGAGGCAGGCATCCACGTCGAGCCCGGCCGGATCGCGCTCGTCCCGAGCGGTCAGCTCGTCGCCGTCGAAGGACCCGGTTCGTGGTGGGTGGAGATCCGTCGCCGACCCTTCACCGCCCGGGATGGTGCGGCGCACGTCGCCCGGTGGGCCGGGGGTGCGCTCCCGTTCCGCGAATCGATCCCGTGGGATCCGGCGGCGGTCGACAGCCACCCGGACTCCGTGTTCGGCCGGGTCGGCGCGCTACAAGAGGCGCTCGACGGCTTGGACCAGGACGCCCTCCTGGTCGAGGCGCGAGCGGCGTGGCTCGCGCGCCTGGTGCCCGTCAGCTCCACCGGTGCGGTCGACCTCCATCGACACCTGGAGCTCGGCCACCGCTGCACCGTCCTCGCACCGGGCGGGTGGGTGGTGGTCGAGGGCCTCGGTCCCGACGAGGAGCCCCTGGGTCCGGACGACCTCGCGGTCGCGGTCGCCGACCGCCTGGTGCGAGCGCCCGCGCCGCTCCTCGCCGCGCTCGCTCGCGGCGCAGCGGACCCCGACGTGCTCGGCGCCCTCGTCCGCAGCGGGCTCGCGCTCGCGCCGGTCGACGAACGCGGGATCTCGGGAGCGTGAAGGGGTCACGTCGCCGACCGCCCCGAGGTGCCTCGATCGTGCTCGTCACGGTGGGCGCCTTCCTGGGCACCTTGGGCGTGCTGGCGGTCGTGGAGCTGGTCCTCCGCAGCGTGCGCTGACCCGCCCTCAAGCGGGGCGCACCAGGGCGGCGAGCAGCCACGTCATGAGGGCCGTCACGTGCTCCGGCTCGGCCGTGATGTCGAAGCTCCCGCCGGCGTAGCGCTGCGCATAGGTGCCGTCGCCACGCCAGACGCCCTCGGCCTCGGCGGTGCCGACCACCCGGCAGAGGGCCTGCTGGCGCGCCGCCTCGTCGAGGCCGCCACCGTGCTGGGCGAGGAGCGCGGTGAGCTCGGCCCAGAGGTCGATCGGCAGCTCGGGGTGCTCCGCGAGCTCGGCGCGCACCTGGGCCTCGATGCGCTGCTCGCGAGCGAGCACATCGGGGGGCAGGCGGTGGCCCAGCTCCTCGGCCCAGATGAGCGCGAGCCACTGGTGCGCCAGCGCATACCCCTCCAGGTCCGGCTGCGCCGTGAACCGATCGAGCGCGGCGGTCGCCTCAGGTCCGGGGGGACGGAAGGCGGCCCCGAAGTCGCGGAGGAGCTGGGCGTCGGGCGTCGATCCCTGCGCCAGCGGCGGGCCCGGCGGGACGCCGGGGTCGACCAGCCGGCCCGCGGGGTCGGACGGCTCGCTGACCCCACGGCCGTCGAGCGGGTCGTCGATGCCGAGGGCCGGGTGGTCCTCGGCGACTCGCTCGAGGACCCAAACCGTGTCCACGCGCGGGACGGGGATCGCCCGCAGGTGGCCCACGGCCCGCTCGAAGAGGCGAGCGGCGACCTCCTCTGCGACAGGGCACGGCAGGTCCGCCGGGGGCACGGCGGCCACGGTGTCCTTGGACTCCCCGGCGGCCGTGCCGACATCGGGTCGGGTGACGGCGGTCGTGGCCGCAGCCCCGCCGTCCGACGTGGAGCCCCCGCACGCCGCCGATGTGAGCGCGACGCATGCGACCGCCGCGGCGAGCCACGCCGCACCACCGCGCCCTCCCCTCGACATCCCTCGAACCTATCGCCGTCGGCGCCGCCGGCAGGGGGCGTGGTGGGTCCACCGGCGGTCCGATCCGCCGATCGACGACCGGTAGCGTGCTCGCATGCGCACCGCCGTCGGGGGCCTCGAGCTGGTCGTCACGCGCCTGTCGGACGACGTCGCCGTCCGCAGCCTCGACCCGTCGGACCCGATCGAGGCGCGCCTCCAGGACGCAGCTCGGATCGCACGCCGGCGCAGCGGGGCACGACTCGCCGCCGCCATCGAGGGCGTCGACCTGGAGGCGCTTTCGGCGGACCGCCACGACCCGGCGCTCGGCCGCGGGCGGCTGACGAGCGCCGGCTGGCACCGGCTCGATCCCCTCACCTCGCTCGACGAGCACCTGGGCGTGCAGCACCTCGGGAACGACCTCGTCGACCCATCGGCGTCGCGCCTCACCCACACCGCGCACGGCGTCGACGTCCAGCGGCCGCCCTCACCGGCGATGCTGCACGTCCCCCTCCACCCGACCGCGCCGACCCGCGCTGATGTGGCTGGCCTGGCCGACGCCGTGCTCAGCGGCGGTTCGGTGGTGATCCTCGGCCTCGACGAGGCGGTACCGAGGGTCGACGCCTTCGTCGAGGACCTCGAGGCCGTCAGCGGCACCCGGTCGGCGGCGCTCGTGTACCTGGGCGGCCCAGACGCGCGCGGGTGGGGCCCGCACTACGACAACCACGACGTCGTCGTGTGCCAGGCGAGCGGCACGAAGCGGTGGCGGGTGTTCGCCCCCGTGGAGCGCTGGCCGTTGCGCCCCCACAGCCCGTACCGGACCTCGGGCGACCTCGTCTGGGACGGCGTGCTCGGCCCGGGCGACGTCCTCGTCGTGCCGCGCGGGTGGGGCCACGAGGTCCTGGGCGATGGCCAGCCCTCGATCCACCTGACGTTCCCCATCAGCGCCACGAAGGCGGGCGACCTCCTGCACCTGGCCGCTCGCCGCTCGGTAGACGTCGCCGACCTCCGTGCCGACGTGGCCCGAGGCGGTCCGGCCCCGACCGACGCCGTCGAGCAGCTCCTCGGACCGACGACCGCCGCTGACGGGCTCGCCTGGTGGCGCGCCCGCATGCCGGCGCGCAGCAGGCCCGCCTTCGCGGCGCACGCTCGGGCCCTCGACGCGCTGGACCGTGGCTCGGATCCAGGCGTGGCGCTGCGCATCTCGGCGCCGGGAGGCATCAGCGTGGTGCTCGCGCCCGGCCGCCGCGGCCGTGCCTTCGCCCTCGCCGGTCACGAGGTGACGTGCGGGGAGGCGGAGGCGGCGGCGCTGGCGTCGCTGATCGCCGGCCCGGCGTCGCTCGCCGCCCTGGCCGACGTCGCCCCCGAGCCGCACCGCCTCGCGGCCGTCCTCCTCCGGAGCGGTCTCGTCGCCCTGGACGCCGCCGACCCGACCCCGAGGTCGTCCACGACCTCGGCGTCGTCGTGGACCGGCGCCACCCGATCCGCTGCGACGCCGAGCCGCCCCGGTCCGGACGGCGCGCCCCCGATCGTGGTCGGCGAAGACCCGTTCCCGACGTCCAGGATCCGCCGGCTCCGGCACGGCGCCGGTTGGGAGGGTGCCCTGGCCGCGGCCACCGAGGCCGGCCACGAGACGGCCGTGACGACGCTCGCGGCCGACGTGTCCGGCCTCTCGTTGGGCGACCTCCTCGGCGCGACCCGCGATCGCGCGCCTGCCTTCGGGACGCTGAGCTCCGATGCGAGCGCCCGGATCGACGCCCGGGTCGGCATCGACGCCGTCCTCTCGCGCCACGACCTCGGTCCACAGCGGGTGCGACTGGCCGCCGGGCGCGACCTCGAGCACCGCCCCGCGCCGGAGGCGCTGTTCCGCGCTGCGTTCAGCGCACACAGCCCCACCCCGCTCGCCGCGGGACCGGTCGGCGACGTCCTCGCCGGTGGCACGACGTTGGTGGTGCTCGGGGTGGACCTCGCGATCCCGGGCCTGTCCCGGTGGTTGCGCCTCCTCGAGCACGTCGGGCGGCGATCGGCCACCGCCAACGTCTACGCGAGCCGAGGCGACGCGCCCGGCTTCGGCGCGCACTGGGACGATCACGACCTCCTCGTCGTGCAGGTCGAGGGCTCGAAGACCTGGGACCTCTGGGAGCCCGCCGCGACCGATCCCGTCCGGCCCCACACCCCTCTGGCCGTGTCCGACCGCTGGCACGGACGGCACACCCTCCGCGAGGGCGACGTGCTCTTCCTGCCCCGGGGGTGGGGGCATGCGGTCACCGGCCACCCGGACCGGTCGGTGCACCTGACCATCACGCTCCGCGCCGCCCGGGCCGACCTGGCGCTCCAGCGCATGCTCTCGAGGTCCGCCGAGGTCGAGGACGCCCGTCTCGACGTGGCCCGGCTGGACGGGCGCCACGTCGCCACGTCGCCACAGCGCTACGCCTCCGGCGCCGGCGACGCCGTCGAGGACGTGCTTGCGTTCTGGTGGGAGCGCGTCCCGGCTCGGGTGCACCACCGCTACGCAGACGCGCTGGCATTGCTCGCCGGCGACCGGCGAGGGCTGGCGGTCGAGCTCGCAGCGCCGATCAGCGCCGTGCTCGCCCGACAGCCGGCGGATCGCCACGTGGTGCTGGCCGGCGGCAGGGCCGTCTCCTTCGCGCCGACCGCGCTGCCGTTGCTGGAGCGGCTGGCGTCGTGCGATCGCATCCCCGTCACCGAACTGCACGGTCGGGGCGAGCCGGATGCGGTCGACGACGCGCTGCGCGCCCTCGTGCTCGGCGGGCTGCTCGAGGTCTCCGCCGCCGGGTCGGGCCCGTGACGGGCGCCCCGGCGACATGACCACGCCTGCGTCCGTGCACATCTCGGCGCTGCCGGAGCTGTCGAGCCTGCGCGGCCCAGAACTCGGGGAACCAGGACCGCTCGGGCGCCTGGGGGCGGCGACGGCGGCGGCCGCCAGGGCGGCCGAGGCGCGGGTCGAGCGCCTGCTTCCGGGCCTGGACCTGTGCGGTCGCGCCGCCGATCCGCGCGCGACGTCGCCCGCCGTGGGACGTTGGCGTTCCGCGGACCTCGACGCCGGGGCGCTCGGCGTGCTGGCCGCCCTCACCGAGGAGCGGCTGGCCGCCGCACCGCTCGCCTTCGACGGGATCGAGCCGTCGCTCGTCGCCGGTCGAGGCGCTCGGCTGCCCGTGGTCCTCGATGCCCTGGCAGCCGGCGCCGAGGTGCGCCTGGAGCAGGTCACCGACCTCGTTCCGGCCGTTGCCGCCCTCGGCGACGACATCGTGTCGGTCCTGGCGGCGCGCGTCGGGCTGACGCTGGTCCTCGCGGGGCCGCGCCTCGATGCCGCGGGTGCGTGGCACGACGAGGACCGCATCATCCTGGTGCTGCAGGGCGAGCGGCGCGTCGAGCTGACCCCGCCCACGGTGCCCGGTCCGATCCCTGGGGCGACCGCCGGCCCGGAGGGACCGCCGTCGGACACCGTCGACCTGGGCCCCGGGCAGGCGCTGCTCGTGCCGCGCGGGTGGGGGTGGACCCACCGCGGCAACGACCTCGCCGTGTGGGCCGAGCTCGCTGCCCGACGCCTTCGGGGCACCGACGTCGCCGCCCTCGTCGCCCGGCGGGCCGGGGGCGCCGCGCCCTTCCGGGAGGACGCGCCCTGGGACCCGCTGTCGGTACCACCCCGCCCCGATTCGGCGTTCGGCGTGCCGGACGGGTTGGCCCGGCGCTTCGGGGAGCTCGACCTTGAGGCCCTCGGCGCCGCCGCCGTCGCCGACTGGCAGGCTCGGCTCACGCCGGTCTCGCGCCCGCCGCTCGGCGACCTGCTCGACGACGCGCCGCCCGGCCCGCCGTGGGCCCCCGGGGGCCTGCTCGTCGCGGAGGCGCTCGGTCCCGATCGCGCCCCGCCGGTGGGCGGCGAGGTCGCCCTGGCCGCCGCGGGGAAGCTCCTAGTGTGTCCGCCGGACGTGGTCGACCAGCTCGTCGACGGTCGCGACGTGCCAGCGGTGCGCCGCCTGGTGGCCGAGGGCCTCCTCGTCCCCGCCCCGATGCCCCTCGCCCACGACGACGAGCGCCCATGACGCACCCGATGACCGGCGACGACACCGCCGCGACCCCCGACGCACCGGCGGTGACCGTCGCACCGCTCGAGCCGTTCCCCGTCTGCCGGTCGGCATCGCTCGAGGGAGCAGGCTGGGAGCTCGAGCTCGCGAGGGCCCAGCGCTCGGCGATCGACGCGTCGCTCGGCCGGCTGCGCGGCCTGGCCCCGGGCGTCGAGGCGCTGCTGCTCACGGCGTGGGCGGCAGCGCCCGTCCCCCTGCCCGAGGCGCTGGCCCTGGCCGACGGCGTCGACCTCACCGCCTTGCACGACGAGCTCCTCACCGAGCACCACCTCCCGCCGGATCGGGTGGTGCTCGGCCGGTCACGGCTCGCGACGCCCGGCGGCGTCCCGCTGGCGTTCAGCGAACCGCAGTTCGCCATGACCCGCCCGCTGCTGGCGCCGCTCGCGGCCTCCATGGCCGACGGCGCCGCCGTCACGGTGCTGGGCGTCGAGGAGCACGCTCCCCGGTTGAACGCCGTGTTCGCCGACCTGGACCGCCTCGCAGGCACGACCTGCCGTGGCGACCTCACCCTGCTCGGCCGGGAGGCCGTCCTGGTCCTCGATGAGGCAGTGGGCGGCGCGCTCGTCGTGGTCGAGGGCGGTCTCGACGTGGTGACCGAGGCGAGCGCCGTCGGCGACCAGGCCCCACCCGGGGCGTCGCGCCACGTGGTGGCGGCAGGCGACGGCATCGTGGTGCCGCCCGGCCGCAGCGTGCGGGCGACGGCCGGTGCCGACGGCGCGCTGGTCCTCGTGGTGGTCGTCCCCCGCTTCCCGCTGGCGGACCACGCCCAGGAGATCGTCCTGCAGGGGACCTTCTGGCCGCTCCTCCGCTCGGTCATCCCGGGCGACCTCTCCCTGGGCTGGTCGTCCTACGAGGGCTCGCTGCTCGAGGATGGCCTGCAGGGCGCGCTCCGCCAGGTCGCCTCGCCGGGCGACCTCGACATGCTCCTGGCACGCGCACGCGCCCGGCTCCGCTCCCGCCACACGGCGGCGCTGCACGCGTGCCCGCCCTCGGCGATCGAGGCGATCCCGCCCGATCGGGGCCTCCGCTCGACGCTCCCCGGGGGCTACGTCGTCCACAACGGGAGCACGCCCGACCACGCCGTGCTGCTCGGCGGTGGTCGCCGACTGGTGACGACGGCCGCGGGGGCGCGAGCGATCGCCGTCATCAGCGACGGCGGCCTGCACCCGCTCGCCGAGCTGGCGGCAGTGGCGCCGCACCCCGACGGGGAGGCCCTCGTGGGCGCCGTCGCCCGGACGCTCCTCTCGACAGGTCTGGCGGAGCTGGGGATGCTGCCGTGACGGGCCCGTTGGAGCAGGTCGCGCCGGTCGGCATCCGCATCCGCCTGCCCGGACCAGGAGCACCCCGGGCCGTGGCGACGCTGGCGGCGGCCAACCAGCGCGCCCGGGCCGATGCCATCGACCTCATTGACCGCGTGTTCCCGTCGGTCGCCTTCGGGCGCCTGGCGCAGCAGACCGACGACGCCACCTTCGCCGCGAGCAGCGCACCGACCGACCTCAGCGGCTGGCTCGATCCCGTGGCCCTCCTCGACCGGGTCCTGACCACCCACGACCTCGCCGAGGGCCGCATGAAGCTCATGCAGGAGGGCAGCGACTCCGGCGCGAGCACCGCCCTGTCACAGCTCCGGGACTCCACCCCGCTCGCCCTGGCGCCGGCGGGCCGGCTGGCCGCGGCGTTCGACCGTGGCAACACCGTCGTGATCGACGCCATCGACCGCCGGGACCGGTCGCTGGCCAGGTTGGCGGAGGCCGTCGGGCGAACGTTCGGCTGCCCCGTCAACATCAACGGGTACGTGAGCTACCGCCCGAAGCAGGCCTTCGGCACCCACTGGGACAGCCACGAGGTGTTCATCCTCCAGCTGCTTGGGCGGAAGCGGTGGAGCCTCCACCAGCCCTTCGCCCTCTCGCCCCACCAGCACCTCCACGACCAGCACGCCAACGGCGAAGAGATCTGGCGCGGCGAGCTCGAGCCCGGGAGCTATCTCGCCATCCCGCGCGGGTGGGCGCACACCGTCGAATCGCTCAACGAGCTCTCCTTCCACCTCACCGTCACCACGCCGCGCCTGACGGTCGTCGACCTGGTCCGGTGGGCGGTCCGACGGTCCGACCGTGCTCCGGCCGACGCGCTGCTGTACCCGCCCCACGAGGGACCGACCGACGAGTTCGTCGATGCGCTCGCGGACCACCTCGGCCGCGCCGTCGCGCCCGAGCGCATCGAGCTGGCCGCAGCGACGGCCCGAGCGAACCTGGCGAGCCACCCGACGCAGTCCCTCCGCCAGCTCCTCGGCGCGCTCGAGGGGCGCACGCCCCCGGAGCGGCTGTGGTTCAGGTCGCCGCACCCAGGCGGGGTCCACTGGGCGGCCACCGCCGACGGCACCGGCCACCTCGCGTTCGACAAGCGGACCGTCACCTGCCCCGACGAGGTCCTGGAGCTCGTCGCGCCGCTCCTCGACGGGCGCTGCCACCGCGTCGCCGACATCGCCGAGCGCACGGCCGATCCCGCCGCCACCGTCGAGCTGGTCCGGCAGGGCCTGCGCAGCGGTCTCCTGGAGGTGGTCGACCCGACCACGTGGGGTGTGGTCGTCGCCGACTGACCCGCCACGCGGTGCGCCCTCAGCGGGACGGTGCGCCGAGGTGGGCCGCCACCGTGGATGCCAGGTCCGTCAGCCGGGGACGCGGCTCGGACGTCACCAGGCAGGGCGTGGTCGACACGAGGTCGGCGATCCGGTCGAGCAGCGCCTGGCGGTCCTGCCCCGGATCGGCGGGCAGGCCGCGGAGGAGGGCGGCGAGCGTCCGGGCCGGGTCGGCGCGCAGGGCGGCGTCGCCCTGCAACCAGAAGCCGCGCAGGTCGAACCGGTCGAGCACCAGCTCGTCGAGGTCGGCGAGCGTGCGGGCCCGTGGCACCGCCACCACCGGCTCGACGCCGTCCACGATCAGGAGGCTCGGGGCCACCGGCCGCACGCCGCTCCGCCGGAGCTGGCGGTGGAGGCCGCGAGGCCGCCTGAGCACGTCCCGTGGCCCGAGCACCAGGCGGCCATCCCGCTCGACGGCCTGCGCCCGCACCGCCAGGCCAGGACGGTCGGCGGGCGGGTGGTGCGACACCAGGCAGGCGACCACCGCAGCCTGGGCGGCGGCCACGTCGGTGCCGTCACCGACGAGGAAGGTGTTGCCGTCGTAGACGGCGTAGCGGTGCCCGGTCCCTGGCCGCGGGTCGCGAGTGACGAACGCCGCGACGGGCCCGGAACCGAGCGAGTCGTCGGCGACGGGTGCCAGCCAACGGGCCAGCTCGGGGTCATCGGTGCGCACGCACAGCGGCCGCCCACGGACGGCGACGGTGACGACCTCGGCCGGGCGATCGAGTTGGAGCCGCCGGCCGGTGCACGAGGTGGGCCCCGCCGCCTCACCGAGCGACGTCTGGTCGCCGGTGGCCCGGTCGAGGTCGCGTCGCTGCACCGCCAGCTCCGTGACCATCTGGCGGACACCGTCGACGATGCGCTCGGTCCTGCTCAGCACGCGGGGGCGACCGGGCCGGTCCTCCCAGCGCTCGAGGAGGGGCTCGACCCCCGTCACCAGGCCGGCGGTGGCGAGGTCGAGCACGCCCATGGTGAGCAGCGCGAGGGCGTCGCGCCCGGGCATGCCGGCCGCACCGGCCAGGTCGTCGGCGAGCTCCGCGACGGTGGCCGTACCGTCGAGGAAGGGCCAGGCGGCCTGCACGGCCGGGCCGAGCACCACTGGGGGCTCGCCGTCGCCCCACGCCACGATGCGGCCGTGCACCGTGCGCTGCGCCAGGCCGGCTGCGTGGATGGGCCGCTGGCCTGCGGCCACGTCGACCAGCGCCGCGTCGACCTCGTCGACGGGGCGGGGGCCGGCGCTCAGAGGCAGGTGCCCGAGACGTTCAACCGGACCTGGCCGTTCGGGTCGGCCTGCGTGAAGTTGCCGCCACCCTGGCAGTCGATCAGCTGCTCGCCGCTCGTGCCGTTCGTGTTGAACGTGATCGTGCCGAAGTTGGAGCGGAACCCGCCGCCGTTGTTGCAGTTGCCGGCCACGTTGGCCACCACCCGCTGGAACGGCGGGTCGATGCCGTTGACCGTGACGCTGATGCGGCCGTTGTCGTCGTTCACGCTGCCCTGGACGTAGGCGTTGATCGTGAACGGGCCGGCGGCGCGTGCCCCCATGTCCTGGCGGCCGCCGCCGCCGTTGCCCCAGTCCTCGGCCGTGCCGGTGAGACCGCTGTTGTCCGAGTTGACCGTCCAGCCCGCCATGTTGCCGCTGGTGCAGGTGGCGGCCGCTGCGTAGTCCGGGGCCACCGAGAGGCCCTCGATGCGCGGCGCGGTCCAGACGGCTGCCGCGACGGCACCGCCGAGCGCCGCCTTCATCGCCGTGCGCCGATCGACACCGGTCCCCGTCGAGGCGCCGGCCTGGTCGGCCTGCACGTCCTCGCCCCCTTCGGTTGCACTCACAGCGCCAACTCCTCCAGCTCGTCCAACACGTGATCGGCGAAGAACTCGGGGTCCCCCACGATCAACCGCACCCGGACAACTCCCCCGGGGTCGAGCACGAACGCTACCCGCTCGGCGTGGCCCCGGCCACCATCCGGGCCGGCGACGCCGTATGCCCGTCCGACCTGGTGGTCCTCGTCGCTGACCAGGTCGAACGACAGGTCGTACTTCTCGGCGAACGCCGCGAGGTCCGCGACGGGATCGAACGAGGCGCCCACGACCCGTGCACCCAGCTCATCGAACGCCGCCAGCTGGTCGCGGAGACCCTGGGCCTGCGCTGCGCAGCCGGGCGTGTCCGCCTTCGGGTACCAGTACAGGACGACCCACGACCCGCGCAGCTGATCCAGGTCGACCACCTCGCCTCGCTGGTTCGCCAACGAGAACGGCGGTGCGAGCTCTCCGACCTCCGGCATCCCATCCCCTCCCGTCATCGATCGGCCGGGACCCTACCCGGACGACAGAGGGCCATCGGCACGCGAGCCCAGCTCCGTGAGGGCCTCGAGGAACGCCGTGGCGTCCTCGGGGTGGGCGCCCGCGCCCGTCCCGACCCACGCCGCGGTGGCGACCTCGTTCAACCGCACGACCCGGCGCCCGTGCGGGAGGAGCAGCAGTGCTCGGCCGCCGTGGAGGACCGTCACGACCGAGGGGTCGTCGCCGGCGGGCGCCATCGCGCCGACCCGCACGTCGAGGTGGTGGAGGACCTCGGCCCCCCGGCGGCCCCGGACCGCGTCGAGGTCCCGCACCGATCCCGCCACGTCGGCCGCCTCCTCGTACGCCACGGCGACCCCCACCGACCGCGCCACCAGCCAGCACGCCCGGCGGAGCTGGTCGGCCGGCCGTCGTGGGAGGTCGAGGGCGTTGAGGAGGAGCGCTTCCAGCACGTCGAGCGGGGCGAGCTCGTGGACGTCGACCGGTCCAGGCCGACGCCTCGGCACCACGATCAGGCCCGGCCGGGCCTCGGAGACGTGCCGGGCGCCGATCGCGCTCGTCGGCAGCACCCAGCTCGTCGAGCCCGGACGTGGCGCCTGGCCCACGACCAGCGCCTCGACCGCCGCGGCACCGCCGACGCGCAGCGAGAGCGGTCGCGGGAACGCCGTGAGCTGACCGCGCCGCTCGTCCACCCCGATCACCTCGTCGTTCAGCACCGCGCCCCCCGCGGCGAGGTGGGCGACGAGCGTGCTCTTGCCCTGGGTCGAGGCCCCCACGACGAGCACGGCTCGGTCGTCCAGCACCACGCCACCGGCGTGGAGGTGGAGCTCGTCCGGTTCGTGGTCGAGCACGTGGCGGGTCAGGAGCGGCAGGAGGTGGGCGTCGAGGTCGACCGGGCGACACGGTGAGCCGGTCGAGCCCCGGAAGCGGACGACCAGGGTCCCCGGCGCCTCCGTGGGGTCGGCGTGGGCCACCACGAGCAGCGGCTCCTCCGACGCCTGGCCGGCGACGGCGCGGAGGGTTCGGCCGAAGGCCCCCTCCAGCGTGGGGCGCGCGACGTCCACGATCGAGCAGCTGATGCGGTGGCGGCCGAGGTCGAGGACGTGGGTGGTGGCGACCTCCGGGCGAGCGCGCCGGCGCTCCCAGGGGCCGACGAGCGCGCCGACCGCTCGGCCGAGCCCCCGGCTCAGCGCCCGCACCGGCGGCGGCAGCCGGAGGTCGCCGTCGCCCCACCGGATCCGCACCGCCTCACCCTGGCGGCTGAAGGTCACGCCGAGGCGGCTCATCGCGACGTCGGACCGATCGGCTGGCCGGGATCGGCGGTCGGCTCGCAGCCGTGGCGCCGCAAGAGGGGCACCCACCGTTCGTCCAGGAGCCGATCGTGGTCGTAGGCGGCGGCGAACGCGACCGCCTCCGCGAAGCGCCCGGCCCCCTCGGCGAGCGCCGCCCGGAGCGCGGTGAGGATCGAGGGGATCGACGGGGTGCACCACCAGCGTGCATCGGGCGCGTACCAGCGGGGCTGGACGTCGACCAGCCACCCGGCGCCCACGTTCTCCGGTTGTGCGGAGAAGTCCGATGCGATGACCGGGACGCCGCAGGCCTGGGCCTCCACGAGCGGCACGCAGAAGCCCTCGGAGGCCGACGGTGCGCACAGGACGTCGAAGGCGTTGTACCGGAGCGCGAGCTCCTCGGCGGGCAGGCCGGCGTCGAAGACCGTCGGCGGTGTCGAGAAGACCGGCACGTCGGGGACCGTGGCGTGCAGCAGCGGCCCCAGGTCCTGGCCGCCCTGCTGGTGCGCGTACCAGGCCGTGTGCAGGTAGAGCGCGACCTGCCCGGGGGCCTCACGGGCCAGCTCGCCGACGGCCCGGCAGATCTCGGGCAGGGACTTGCGATTGTGCTGCGCTTGGGTGTTGGTGGCGACCACGCCAACGAGGAACACGTCGGCCGGGATGGCGAGCGCCTCCCTCGCGAGGCGGCGCGACGCCTCCCGGTCACCGGGCACGAGCGGGCAGAAGACCGATCGGTCGACGCCGACGGGGATCACCTCCGCGTCGATCCCGGCGGCGGCCATGGAGGCCTGCCCGAACCTCGTCATCGCCAGCGCGACCGATCCGGTGGCGCGCAGGTGGTCCGTGGCGTAGGCCTCGAGCGGATCGGTCTGGACGGGCGTCCAGCTCACCACGTTGCGGCCGCCCAACGGCTCCTTGGAGAGACGGAACAGGTCCAGGAAGGTGACGACGAGGTCGTCGGGGCCGATCTCGAGGAGGTCGAGCCACCCGACCAGGGAGGCCGGGCGCTCGGACGGCGCGGCGTGCACGGGCAGGCCGTCCCACTCGACGACCCCGCTGGAGAGGCCGGCGTCAGCCGTCAGGACGACGTCGAACCCACGGTTGCGCAGCCCACGGGCCATGGCTGCCGTACCGGTCCCGTAGGCCGTGGGCGCCCAGGGCACGACGCTGTGCCAGATGATGCGACCCACGGGTCAGCTGCGCCCGGCGGCGCGCCGTGGCCGTGTGCACCGTCGGATCGGAGATCGGGTGCGCACCGCTTCGATGTCCCTCACGTCCCCCATGACCTCCGGGCGCCGACGATACCTCGGCCGACGCGGCGCCCGGAGCGCCCGCTCCCCATCCGTCGACCGTCAGATGCACGTCACGTCGGTCGCGATCACGATGCGGGGCCGGGTGTACGGGCCTGGCCGGACCGCCTCCCCGGGGGCGTGCTCCACCCACGACGGGAAGACCAGCAGGTCGAGGGGCCGGGCCGCGATCCATTGCCAGGGGCGCCCGGCCATGTAGCTGGTCGGGCCGGCGTTCGGGTCCCGGAACCCCGTGCCGCCCTGCGGCAGGTCGACGAGCTCGTCGGGCAGCTGGAGGTACAGGACGCAGGAGAGGATGGCTCGCGGGTGGGCGTGGAGGTGCTGGCGCGGC
>DATAGR010000227.1:0-2717 GCA_036263575.1 Aquihabitans sp.
ACGAGGGCACCTACGCGCTGGCCGTCGGCGGCGACGGCGCCGTGGCCCGCATCGTCACCTCGAACGCCGGCCACCTGCTGGGCACGCCCATCATCGACGCCGCCCGGGCCGACGTGGTGGCCGACCGCCTCTTCGGGCCCGACCTCTGGACGCCGGCGGGGATCCGCACCCACTCCACCGCCGACCCCCACTTCGACGGCGACAGCTACCACCGCGGCTCGGTGTGGCCTCACGACAACTGGGTGATCCACGAGGGGCTCGTCGCCGTCGGCCGCCACGACGACGCAGCGCGGGTCCGGGCCGCCGTGCTCGACGCGCTGTGCGAGCTCGAGCACATCCCCGAGCTCTACGCCGTGCGCGACGGGCGCCCGGTGGCGCTGGCCGTGGCCCAGCGGGTGCAGGCGTGGAGCAGCGGCGCGGTGGTCTCCTTCCTGGCCGCCGAGCGGTCCGCCGTCGGCTGAGCGGTCCGCCGTCGGCTGAGCGGGCCACCGGGGCCCGCAGGCCGGTGCGCGACGGGTCAGGCGGCGGTGGGCGCGGCGTTCGGCCCGGCGGTGGGCCCGTCCTCGGCGAGGACCTGGCGTCGGCGCCACCACGCCACCAGGCGGGAGGCGAGGACGGCGACGCCCCAGCCGCCGCCGAGCACGAGGGCACCGAACACGGCGTCGAGCCAGAAGTGGTTGCCGGTCACCAGGATGCAGAAGAGGGTGATCGTCGGGTACAGGAACGCCAGCCACCGCAGGCGACCCCGGCCGATCACCACGATGAGCGCGATGGCGCACCACGTGGACCACCCGAAGTGCAGGCTCGGCATGGCCGCGTACTGGTTCGACACCGACGCCATGCCACCCGAGCCGAACTTCCAGATGCCGCCCCACACCTCGATCGTGTCGACGATCCCGTAGCCGTGGCACCCCTCGGCCAGGCCCCGGCAGGCGCCGTACTCGTTGTTGGCGTCGAGCAGGCGCGGTGGCATCAGGGTGTACGTGGCGAAGCCGATCAGGGCCAGGGCGGTGGTGCCGGCCAGCATCGTGCGGAGGAACCGATAGCGGTCCGGTGCCCAGATGAACACGGCGACGAGCAGGCCGATGGTCACGAAGAAGTGCGCGGTGCCGTAGAAGATGTTCCAGCCGCGGATGAAGCCGTCGCCGGGCAGCGAGAGGTACCAGTCCTGGAGCTGCGGCTCGAACCACAGCCCGAGGGCCCGCTCGACCTCGATGACGCCCCGGGCGTGGCGGAAGGCGATGTCGCGCGACTCCGGACCGGCGCCGAACTCGTTCCGCACGATCGAGTACAGGAGGTAGAAGCCGAGCGCGATGGCGATCTCGCGCCACCAGCGCAGGGCGGGGCGCTCGCGCACGGGGGCGGCGCCGGGCGCCCGCGTGGTGGTGGCGGTCACGTGGGGGCCGCCTGCGTGGAGCGGCTGCGGTGGCCGACGGCGAAGGCCGGCGCGCCGAAGAGGCTCACGACCAGGTTGAGCAGGTACAGCAGCAGGCCCAGCGCGATGGCCTGCGACTTGGGTACGCCGAGCGGCTGCAGGAACAGCACGAACAGCCCCTCGCGGATGCCGAGGCCGGAGATGGAGATGGGCATCACCTGCGCGGTGAGCACGGCGGGCACGAACGCCAGGAGGGCGGTGGGCCCGGCGCCGGCCGGGAGGTCGAGCGCCCGGGCCGCCATGAGCGCGGAGGCGATGAGGATGAACTGGTAGGCGAAGCCGGTGGCGAGGATCCGGGCCGTCGCGGCCGGTTCACGGGCCAGCCGACGGATGCCGAAGCGCACCGCGCCGGTGAACCGGCGCCAGCCCTCGTTGTGCTCGAGCTTGGCCTCGATGCCGCTGCCCTGGCGGGCGGTGAGGACGAGGACCACGGCGAGGAGCACGAGGGTGCCGACGGCCACGCCGAACGCCAGCGACGTGGCCCGCCCGAGCTCGCGCAGGCCGGGGTTGACCGCCAGGCCCAGGAGGGTGATGACGGGCAGGACCAGCCACCCGGTGAGCCGCTCGAGCACCACCGAGGCGAAGGTCGTGGGCGCCTCGCCGGTGTCGCGCGCCAGCCGAGACACCCGCAGGGCGTCGCCGCCGATCGTGCTCGGCAGGACGTTCCCCATGAACTGCCCGGCGAAGTACAGCGACACCAGGCGGCGGAACGGCGGGTGCTGGCCGAGCGCGGCCAGCACCGCGCTCCAGCGGGCGGCCGAGAGCACGACGCCGGCGAACGTGAGCACGAGGGCGCCGGCGAGCCAGGCGAACGTGTGGGCGGTCGGGTCGGGGATGGCCTCGGACCAGTTCGTCCCGATCTTCGTCACGAGCACCCACAGCAGCGCGGCGCTGATCACGAGGCGCGCGACCATGATCAGCTGCTGTCGGGAGAGGTGCACGGTCCGGCCTGGGATGCGACGAAGGGTGCCGGGAACCCTACCCGCGCCCCTCTCCGGCCCAGGGTCGTCGTACGATGCCGGCCACGTGGGACGGACCCCGGCGACCAGCCGGTCCACGCCCCACCCGCACCCCGGAGGACCCCGATGTCTCGCTCCCGTCGGCCGCTGCTCGCCGCCCTCGCCGTCGCCACCGCCCTGGGCGCCGCCTCCTGCGGCGTCGACGCCGGTGACGAGGGCGCCAGCGCCCTGATCACGGGGGGCCGCGGTTCGTCCGGCACCGGCGCCGCTCCGGCCGCCGGCTCCTTCGAGGGCACCGGCGGCGCCGTGTCGCTCAGCAAGGC
>DATAGR010000228.1:0-3529 GCA_036263575.1 Aquihabitans sp.
GGCGCTCGCCCCGCCGGCGCGCGACCTGGAGGCGGCCGGCCCGGCCGCGACGGCGACCGCCCCCGAGCAGGTGCGGACCCGACCCCGCAAGCCGCCGGCGCCCGGGCGCGAGGCCGGCGAGGCGCTCCACCCGCACCCCGGGCGGCGGGCGGCAGCCGGCTGACCAGCCGCCGCATCGGACACCTCACACGGCGGAGTACGACCCGTGGCCCCCGACGGCGCGGTCGGGTTGACTGGCGCGGTGGCGTGGCTCGTGGACGGCAACAACGTGGTCGGTGCGGGGGCCGACGGCTGGTGGCACGACCCGGTGGCGGCCTCGGCCCGGCTGGTCCAGGCGGTGGCGGCCTGGTGCCGTGAGGACGCTGACGAGGAGGCCGTCACGATCGTGTTCGACGGCGCGCCGGAGGCGGCGCTCTCGTCGCTCGCCGGCGGCAACCTCCGGGTGGACTTCGCCACCCGTCGTGGGCGCGACGCCGCCGATGATCGCATCGTCGAGCTGGTGGACGACATGGTCGCGACGGCGCTCCCGGCCGCTGCCATCACCGTCGTCACCTCCGACCGCGGCCTGGCGGCGCGCCTGCCCGAGGCGGTGGTGGTCGAGGGCGCCGGGCGCTTCCGTGCCCGCGTCGGGCTGGCCCGCACGGGACAGCGGCGGGCCCGCTGAGCATCAGCTGCCGAGGGCGCGCTCGATGTCGTCGGCGATCTTCTCGGGCTTGGTCGTGGGCGCGTAGCGCTTGACCGGCGTGCCGTCGCGCCCCACGAGGAACTTGGTGAAGTTCCACTTGATGCGGGACCCCAGCGGGCCGCCCTGCTCCTGCTTGAGCCACTGGTACAGGGGGTGGGCGCCCGAGCCGTTCACCTCGACCTTGGCGAACATCGGGAACGACACGCCGTAGTTCAGGGTGCAGAACTCCTGGATCTCCGCCTCGTCACCGGGCTCCTGGTGGCCGAACTGGTCGCACGGGAAGCCGAGCACCACCAGCCCGTCGTCGCCGTAGCGCTCCTGGAGCGCCTCGAGGCCCTCGTACTGCGGCGTGAACCCGCACTTCGAGGCGGTGTTGACCACCAGCACGGCCTTGCCCTCGTACTCGGCGAGCGAGCGCTCCGTGCCGTCGATGGCGGTGGCGGTGAAGTCGGCGATGGTGGTCATGGCGCTCCCGGATTCGCGCCGGGGTCGCCCCCGGCGTGCACGTGCCGCCAGGGTACGGGGCCGGGGCGGCGGGTGGATGGGCCGGTCTGCGGCAGGCTGGTGCGGTCCCACCCGCTCGGGCGCCGGACCGCCGACGGAGGAGAGCGCACGTGCACGAACGCCGGCGGGATCGGTCTGGTGTCGACGCCGCCCTGCGCGACGCCTCGCCGACGCCGTTCTGGCTCGACGACCCGGCTCGTCCCGAACGCCGCCCGTCCCTGCCGGGCGACCTGGAGACCGACCTCGCCGTCGTCGGGGGCGGGTACACCGGGCTGTGGACGGCCCTGCTCGCCAAAGAGCGCGACCCCGGGCGCGACGTCGTGCTCGTGGAGGGGCGGCGCATCGGGTGGGCGGCCTCGGGTCGCAACGGCGGCTTCTGCGCCGCCAGCCTCACCCACGGCGAGGAGAACGGGCGGCGGCGCTGGCCCGACGAGTACGACGAGCTGGAGCGCCTCGGCCGGCAGAACCTCGACGAGATCGAGGACGCCGTCGCCCGGTACGGGATCGAGTGCGACTTCGAACGGACCGGCGAGCTGACCGTCGCCACCGAGGCGTACCAGGTCGACGACCTCCGCCTCGGCCCCCACGACGATCCCGACGCCGTCTCGTTCCTCGAGCGCGACGCCGTGCGGGCCGAGGTGCGCTCACCGACCTACCTCGCCGGCCGGTGGGACCGGCGCGGCACGGCGATGGTGAGCCCGGCCCGGTTGGCGTGGGGCCTGGCCGAGGCGTGCGAGCGGGCCGGCGTGCGCATCTTCGAGGACACGCCGGTGCGCCGCCTCGCCGGGCGGCCGCTGCGGCTGGAGACGGCCGCAGGGACGATCCGGCCCCGGCAGGTCGCATTGGGGACCAACGTCTTCCCGTCCCCGCTCCGACGCACCCGGCTCCACACCGTGCCCGTCTACGACCACGTGCTCGTGACCGAGCCCCTCTCGCCGGACCAGCGCGCGGCGATCGGCTGGGCCAACCGGCAGGGGATCGGCGACAGCGCCAACCGGTTCCACTACTACCGCCTCACCGCCGACGACCGGATCGTGTGGGGCGGCTACGACGCCATCCACCACCCCGGCGGCCGGGTGCGCGACCGCTACGACCAGCGCCCGGCCACCTCCCGCCGCCTGGCCGAGCACTTCGCCACGACCTTCCCGCAGCTGGAGGGCATCCGCTTCACCCACGCCTGGGGTGGCGCCATCGACACGTGCACCCGGTTCTGCGCCTTCTACGGGACGGCGCACCGTGGCGACGTCGCCTACACCGCCGGCTACACCGGGCTGGGCGTCGGCGCCTCCCGCTTCGGCGCCCAGGTGCTGCTCGACCTCCTGGCCGGCGAGGAGACGGAGCGCACCCGCCTGGAGATGGTGCGCCGGCGCCCGCTGCCGTTCCCGCCCGAGCCCGTCGCCACCGTCGGCATCGGCCTGACCCGCTGGTCGCTCGCCCGGGCCGATCGCCACGAGGGCCGTCGCAACCTCTGGCTGCGGGCCCTCGATCGGGCCGGCCTCGGCTTCGACTCCTGAGCGCGTGGCCGGGAGGCCCGGCCTCAGCCCTGGGCCTCGACCAGGCGGCGGAAGCCGTCGCGCCAGCCGACCTCGGTGGGCCCGGCGAGGGCGGTCAGCCGCGTGGTGTCGACCACCACGCTCTCGAGGGTGGCGGCGGTGCGCTCGAACGTCGGCTCGAGGCCGGTGAGCTCGCCCAGGTACGCGCACCACGTCTCCACGCTCACGACCTCCGATCCACCCCAGTTGACCGTCGTCACCGGCAGCGTGGCGGCGTCGAGGAGGGCGGGGACCTGGCGGGTGATGTCGTCCTGGTGGATCGGCGAGTAGCTGCTGGGTGCGTCGACGTGGACGGGGATGGGCACGCCCTGTCGCATCATCAGCAGGTGGAACAGCGGCCAGCCGCCGTCGTCGCCGTAGGGGACGTTGAGCCGGGCGATGGTGGTGGGCACCTCGAACTGGCGGGCGGCGAAGCGCACCACCGACTCGGCGGCGATCTTCGAGATCGAGTACGTCGGCATGAGGACGGCGTGGTTGTCGCCGAGGGGGTCGTCCTCGGTGATGGGCTCGTGGCCCTTGGGCCGGTACACGCCGGTGGTGGAGCAGTGGAGGGAGCGCGCCGGCCGGCACCACGCCAGGAGGTCGCCGGGTGCCTCGGCGGTGATGCGGAGGTCGACCTCCCAACGCTGGGTCTTGGCCACCGCGAAGCTGCACACCGCGTCGACGTCCTGGCGGGGGAGGGCGCGGAGGTCGCCGGTGCGGAGGTCGACGTCGACGCACGTGACCCCGGCGGCGACGAGGCGCTCCTTCGCGGCCGGGTCGCCGAAGCGCGCCGCGGCCACGACCT
>DATAGR010000229.1:0-3618 GCA_036263575.1 Aquihabitans sp.
GCGGTGATCTTCCCGCAGGCGCCGGTGTTCTCGGCGCTGGGCAGCTCGGTCATGGACATCATGCACGTCTACGAGCAGTCCCGGCGGCTGCTGTTCCTCAACGGCACCACGCAGCAGTTCACCGAGGACTACGAGGCCTACAACGCGCCGATCCGGGAGATGGTGGCGCAGGCCCGGGCCGACCTCGTCTCCGAGGGGCTCGACCCGGACAGCGCCGTGTTCACCGTGGAGCTCGACATGCTCTACGGCGGGCAGGTGCAGGTGAAGCGGGTGGCCTCGCCGCTGCTGCAGATCACCTCGCCGCAGGACGCGCAGGCGGTCTACGAGGACTTCGAGAAGGAGTACTCCGAGGCGTTCAGCCCGCACGTGGTGAACAAGCCCGGCGGCGCGTACATCGAGAACATCGTCGTCAAGGCCACCGTGCCGACCGAGAAGCTCGAGCTGCCCGTGCACGAGCTCGGCGCCCCCGACCCGTCGGCGGCGCGCGAGGGCTCCCGCTCGGCCTACTGGCCGGAGCTGGGCGAGCGCGTCGACACGCCCGTCTACGCCTTCGACCGCCTCGCCCCCGGCAACCGCGTCGACGGTCCGGCCCTGGCCGAGGCGCACTTCACCACGATCGTCGTACCACCCGGCAAGAGCCTGTCGATCGACGAGCACGGCCTCGGCCTGCTGCAGGACACCTCGCTCGCGACGGCCGCGGCCGCTGCGCCCGCCCTGGAAGGAGCCCAGGCATGAGCTACCCCAGCCTGGAGGAGAAGCTCGCCGCCCTGAAGGTCACCGAGCCCACCGCGTACGAGCTGGCCTGCCTGGACGAGGTCGGCACGGGGGCCTACGAGATCGGCGTGCAGCGCACCGCGGACATCCTCGACGAGGGCTACGAGGTGTTCATGCGCTCCTCGCGCTCGCAGATGGGCGTCGCGGGCGACTCGATCGTCGCGGTGTTCAACGCGCAGGGCGACCTCGTGAACGCCTCGGCGGGCACGTACCTGCACGCGGTCATCCCGCCGATCGTCATCAAGTACATCCTGAAGAACTTCCGGCAGAACCCGGGCATCGCCGACGGCGACATCTGGTACACCAACGACGCGCTCTACGGCGGGATCCACAACCCCGACCAGGTCGCGATCATGCCGGTGTTCTTCGAGGGCGAGCTGGTGGCGTGGACCGCGGCGCTGTCGCACACCACCGAGACCGGCGCGTGCGAGCCGGGCGGCATGCCCGTGTCGGCGCGCTCGCGCTTCGACGAGGGCATGAACCTGCCGCCGATGAAGATCGGCCACAACCACGTCCTGCGCAACGACGTGATCGAGATGTTCGCCGCGTTCGGCCTGCGCTCCGAGGTGAGCGTGACCGTCGACCTGCGGGCCCGCTGCACCACCGCGGACCGCGTGCGGGTGCGCCTGCTCGAGATGTTCGCCCGGGAGGGCAAGGCCTTCGTCACCGGTCTGTTCCGGCGGATGCTGATGGAGGCCGAGCAGGGAGCCCGCAAGCGCCTGGCCTCCTGGCCCGACGGCGTCTACCGGTGCGCGACGTTCTCCGACTCGGCGGGCACCGAGCACGGGCTCATGCGCAACTGCTTCATGACGATGACGAAGAAGGACGACACGCTGCACCTGGACTTCACCGGCACCAGCCCGGAGAACGGGTCGTCCTACAACGCCCACCCGCAGGCCGTCATCGGGCACCTCGCCAACTACATCTACGAGTACGTCTTCCACGACCTGCCGATCTCCTCGGCCACGTTCCAGCCCATCGACTTCGAGTTCCCGCCCAACTCGATGCTCTCGCCGGCGCCCACCGCCGCCACGAGCTGCGCGGTCATGGCCGCGACGGGCGCGATGAGCTCGATTGCGAACTGCGTCGGGCGCGCCCGGTTCGGCACCGTCGAGTGGCGGCAGGTCACCGCGTCGCTGGGCAACGGCGGCAACGCCTCGGTGCTGGCCGGGGTGTCGCAGTGGGGCATGCCGTTCGCGGACATGCTCGCCTACACGATCAACACCGAGGGGCAGGGCGCGCGGGCGCACTCCGACGGCATCAACGCCTACGGCTTCCCGTGGTGCGCCTTCGGCCGGGCCCCGGACGTGGAGAACATGGAGAACGAGCTGCCGATGCTCGTGCCGTTCTCCCAGCACTGGCCGGACTCGGGCGGAGCCGGCAAGCACCGGGGCGGGGTGGGCACGGCCCAGCTGTGGGTCACCCACCACGTGCCCTACGTGATCTTCATGTCGATCGCCGACAACTCGATCGTCCAGACCCCGCAGCCGCTGTTCGGCGGCTACACGATGTGCACCTGCCCGGGCCTGTCCCTGGAGGGCGTCGACATCCCGGAGCTGCTGCGCGCCGGTGGTGAGGGCACCCTGGACCTGGCCAGCCTGCTGGAGGGCGAGTACGGCGGGCGGATCGTGTCGGACACCTACGCTCGCACCGCCCGCCCGGTGATGGGCGACCAGGTGATCACGCTCGGGATCTCCACCGGCGGCGCCGGGTACGGCGACCCGCTCGACCGCGACCCGGCGGCGGTGGAGAAGGACGTCACCGACGGGCTGATCTCCGACTGGTCGGCCGCCAACGTCTACTGCGTCCGCTTCGACGCCCGCACCGGCCGGGTCGACCCGGAGGCCACGTCGGCGGCGCGGGCGCAGGTGCTCGCCGACCGCCGGGCCCGCGGCCTGACCTGGGACGAGTTCCACGAGGGCTGGACGCAGCGCAAGCCCCCGGAGGAGATCCTCGGCCTGTACGGCTCGTGGCCGGACGCCGAGGTCGTCACCCCGCTCATGCGGATGTGACCGTGGGCGTCGCGCCGAGGGCTCGGGCCCAGGCGATCGCGGCGCGGCGGGGCGGCCGGCACACGCTGGCCGTCCCGCTCGCCCTGCGGCTCGCCGCGAAGATCGCGGAGCGCCCCTGGGAGGCGTTCCTCACCGACCCGACCCAGCTCGCCAACGGCCTGGGCGACCTCCTGGGCGCGGTCCGCCCGGACGGGGTCCCGGTGACCCTGCCGGCGGTGCTCGCCGACGACGCCGGCGGGGCGCGCCTCGAGGCGGCCCTGGAGGCCACCCGGCGGCTGCGGGTCACGGTCGGCGACGGGGCCGTCCTCGTCGCCGTGCTCGCGGCCGGACCCGGGGTGCTCGACACCGTCCGGGCGTTCCTCGACGCCGGCGTCGACGGCATCGTCCTCGACGGCGGTGTCCTCGACGGCGGCGCCGGGGGTGTGGACGCGGCGCAGGCCCGCACGATCGGCAACGTCGCCCGGTTCCACCGGGCCATGGCGCACGTGCTCGGTCCGGGCGGCGCCGGCCTGCCCGGGGCCGGGGTCGTCCCGCTGGACGCCCCCGTGCCCGCGACCGGCCTCGTCCTCACCGACGGCGAGGTGCCCGACGGCACCGCGGTGCCGGTGGTGCAGGACTGGGTCGCCGGCGTCACGGGCTGACGCGGCATCCACGGAGGAGGGGAGACCGTCGTGCAGTACACCGATGTGGCCGTCCCGCTCGGCCACGCCTGGTCCTCGCCGTTCGCCCGGTGGCAGGGGTCGCTGGCCGAGGTGTCCAGCCTCGACCTCGCGGTCGCCGTCACCGCGCGGGCGCTCGCCGACCGCGGCGTCGACCCCGGCCGGATCGACGG
>DATAGR010000230.1:0-4970 GCA_036263575.1 Aquihabitans sp.
GGCGGCCAGATGCCGCTGCACATGCGGGTGCCGAAGCTCAAGGGCTTCACCAACCCGTTCCGCGTCGAGTACCAGGCGATCAACCTCGACACCCTCGAGGCCGCCGGCCTCGACGACGTCTCGCCCGAGACCCTCCACGCCAACGGCCTCGTCGGCAAGAAGGCGCTGGTGAAGGTCCTCGGTCGCGGCCAGATCAGCCGGGCCGTCACGGTCCGGGCCCACGCGTTCTCCGCCGCCGCCGAATCTGCCATCACCGCCGCGGGCGGTAGCGTGGAACGACTGCCCCTCCCCTGGGGCGAGGGCCGCCCGCCCGTCAAGGGCAACCAGTTCACCAACCGCTGATCGCCGACGGCCCCGGCCGCCACACCGACGCCCCCCAGGAGCGCTGAGTGAAGACCCTCCGCAACGTCCTCAGAATCCCGGAGCTGCGGAACAAGCTGCTCTTCACGCTCTTCATGGTGGCGATCTACCGGTTCGGCGCCCACGTCCCGGTGCCCGGCATCGACCTCGGCTCGATCAACGACCTCGAGGCCCGGGCCGAGCAGGGCGGCGTGCTCAGCTTCCTCCAGACCTTCTCGGGCGGCGCCATCACCCAGTTCTCGGTGTTCGCGCTCGGGATCATGCCGTACATCACCGCGTCGATCATCATGCAGATCCTCGCCGTGGTGATCCCCAAGCTCGAGCAGTGGCAGGAGCAGGGGGCCGTCGGCCAGCGCAAGATCACCCAGTGGACCCGCTACCTCGGCGTGGCCATCGGCCTGCTCCAGGGCACGGGCATCACGTACCTGTTCCACACCGGCGGAGGCGGTGGCTTCGGCTCCGGCGGCAACACCACCGGCCTCGACCTCTTCGGCGACAACTACAACGCCGGCCGCTTCGCGCTGGTGGTGCTCACCCTCACGGCCGGCTTCGCCCTGCTCATGTGGTTCGGCGAGGTCATCACCCAGCGCGGCGTCGGCAACGGGATGTCGATCCTGATCTTCGCCTCGGTCGTGAGCAGGTTGCCCGCCAACTTCGGCACGGTCCGCGCCGAGTCCGGCACCGTCGCCATGATCGCCATCGGCCTCATGTTCGTGGCCCTCCTGGTGGCCATCGTCTTCATCGAGCAGGGCGTGCGCCGCATCCCGGTGCAGTTCGCCAAGCGGCAGGTGGGGCGCAAGATGTACGGCGGCCAGAGCACCTACATCCCGCTCAAGGTCAACGGCGCCGGCGTGATCTCGATCATCTTCGCCAGCTCGGTGCTCTACCTGCCGGTGATCATCTCGCAGATCCTGCCGGTGGAGGGCACCACCTCGGCCGACGGCAACTGGGCGTTCGGTGTGCAGCGGTGGGTGAACGACCACCTGGTGCAGGCCACCTCGCCGTTCTACCTGACCTTCTACGGCGTGCTGATCGTCGCCTTCGCCTACTTCTACACGGCGATCCAGTTCGACCCGCACAAGCAGGCCGACCAGATCCGCAAGCAGGGCGGCTTCATCCCCGGCATCCGCCCCGGCTACCAGACCGAGCGCTACCTGGCCAAGATCCTCAGCCGGATCACCTTGCCGGGCGCCCTGTTCGTGGCCGCCATCGCCCTCGTGCCGGCGTTCGCGATCGCCCAGTCGCTCGGCGACACCGGCGGCGGCCAGGAGCTCGGCTTCTTCGGCATCTCCATCCTCATCGCGGTCGGCGTGGCCCTCGAGACGGTCAAGCAGATCGACGGCCAGCTCATGATGCGCAACTACGAGGGGTTCCTCGACACCAAGTCGAAGACCGCCAAGAGCACGTCGCGGTAACCCGGTGACCGACGGCGTCCGCCTCGTGATGCTCGGCCGTCAGGGCGCGGGCAAGGGAACCCAGGCGGTGCGCCTGGCGCAGCACTTCGTGGTGCCGCACATCTCCACCGGCGACATGCTGCGCGCCGCGGTGGCGGCGGGCACGGAGTTCGGCCGGCGGGCCAAGGACGTCATGGACGGCGGCGGCCTCGTCTCCGACGAGATCATGGTCGGCATCGTCGACGAGCGGCTCAACGAGAGCGACACCACCAAGCGGGGCTACATCCTCGACGGCTTCCCCCGCACCGAGGCCCAGGCCCAGGCCCTCGAAAAGATCACCGTCGACCGGCCGCTCGACGTCGTGCTCAACCTCGAGGTGCCCGAGGACGTCGTCCTCGAGCGCATCACCAAGCGCCGGGTGTGCGTCACGTGCGGGCACATCTACTCGGTCGACGCCCCGCCCAAGAACGGGTGGCTCTGCGACGTGGACGGCGGCGAGGTGGTCCAGCGCGACGACGACACCGAGGACGCGGTCCGCAAGCGCCTCGACCTCTACAACGCCGAGACCCTGCCGCTGGTCGGGTTCTACGCCGAGCGCGACCTCCTCGTGGAGATCGACGGGCTCGGCAGCCCCGACGACGTCTTCGCCCGGCTGCTGACCGCCGTCGCCGCCCGCCGGCCGGCCTGAGCCCGTGCTGTTCTCCCGCGCCGCCGCCGTCCGCACGCCCGAGCAGGTCGCCACCATGCGGCGCGCCGGGCGCGTCGTGGCCGAGATGCACGACCGCATCCGTGCGGCCATCCGCCCCGGCGTCACCACCGGGGAGCTCGACCGCATCGGCCGGGCCGTCCTCGCGTCGCGGGGCGCCACGTCGAACTTCCTCGGCTACTCCTCGCCGCCGTTCCCCGGGGTCATCTGCGCCTCGCCGAACTCGATGGTGGTGCACGGCATCCCCAGCGACGACATCGTGCTGCGCGAGGGCGACATCGTGTCGATCGACTGCGGCGCCGTGGTCGACGGCTGGCACGGCGACGCCGCCTTCACGGCCCCGGTCGGCGAGGTCGCACCGGAGCTGCTGCGGCTCATCGAGGTCACCGAGGCCTCGCTCGACGCGGCCATCGCCGTCATGGTCGAGGGCAACCGGCTGGGCGACGTCGGCCACGCCGTCGAGGCCACCGCCCTCGCCGGCGGCATGTCGGTGGTCGAGGGCTACACCGGCCACGCCATCGGCCAGGCCATGCACGAACCGCCCAACGTGCCGAACCAGGGCACCCGGGGCACCGGCCAGCGCCTCCGGGTGGGCAACGTCCTCGCCGTGGAGCCGATGCTGGTGCTGGGCGACGCCGAGACGACCCTCCTCGACGACGACTGGAGCGTGGTCACGGCCTCGGGCGACCGGGCCGCCCACGCCGAGCACACCATCCACGTCGGTCCCGACGGGCCCGAGGTCCTGACCCTCCCGTGAGGCGCCGTGGACCGGCGGTGGCCCAGGGGGGTCGGGGTGCACCGTCAACGGTCGAGGTCGCGCGCCGAACCGCTCGGACGACGAGTCCATCGCGACCCCGCCGGCGTGTGGTAGAGGGGCCAACTTGGAGCCCCGGGACCGCCGCGTTAGCATCTTCCTTCGGCCCTGACGGCCGTCGCGCCCTCGGGCGCGTCGGTGGGGCCGGTGCAAGGTCCGATCAGGAGACGTCCCCTGCAAGCCCGAGAACCGGATCCTCCGGGTGACCGGGTCCAGGTCGAGTGCCCACCGCACGACCTGACCAGGGGACGGACCACCTACCGCTACTCCTAGCCGCCCCCGCCGCCACGGCGGACGACGACCACCACACACCGAAGGCACCGATGAAGGTCCAACCCAGCGTCAAGACAATCTGCGAGCACTGCAAGGTCATCCGCCGTCACGGCCGGGTCCAGGTCATCTGCTCCTCCAACCCCCGGCACAAGCAGAGGCAGGGCTAGCCATGGCACGCATCTCCGGCGTCGACATCCCGCGCGAGAAGCGCCTCGTCATCTCCCTCACCTACGTCTTCGGCATCGGTCGCACCACCGCCGAGCAGATCTGCGAGGCGACCGGGATCGACCAGAGCACGCGCACCCGTGATCTCACCGATGAGGAGATCAACAAGATCCGCGCCTACATCGACCAGAACGTCAAGGTCGAGGGCGACCTCAAGCGCGAGGTCCAGCAGGACATCAAGCGGAAGATGGAGATCGGCTCCTACCAGGGCCTCCGCCACCGCAAGGGCCTGCCCGTCCGCGGTCAGCGCACCCACACGAACGCCCGGACCCGCAAGGGCCCGAAGAAGACCGTCGCCGGGAAGAAGAAGGTTCGCAAGTAATGGCCAAGCCGAAGCCCGGGGGCCGTCGCCCCCGCAAGAAGGAACGCAAGAACGTCACCTACGGGGTGGCGCACATCAAGAGCTCCTTCAACAACACGATCGTGTCGATCACCGACCAGGAGGGCAACGTGATCTCCTGGGCCTCGGCCGGCAACGTCGGGTTCAAGGGGTCGCGCAAGAGCACCCCGTACGCGGCCCAGATGGCCGCCGAGCAGGCCGCCCGCCGGGCCATGGAGCACGGCGTCCGCAAGGTCGACGTGCTCGTCAAGGGCCCCGGCTCGGGTCGCGAGACCGCGATCCGCTCCATCCAGAACACCGGGATCGAGGTCACCGGCATCAAGGACGTGACCCCCATGCCCCACAACGGCTGCCGCCCCCCCAAGCGGCGTCGGATCTGACGCGGGGGAGGATCCATGGCTCGATACACCGGTCCCAAGGTCAAGATCTCGCGCCGCCTCGGCGTGAACATCTTCGAGAACGACAAGGGCTCCAAGGCCCTCAACAAGCGCCCGTACCCGCCGGGTGAGCACGGCCGCAGCCGTCGCCGCCAGCCCTCCGAGTACCTCCTGCAGCTGCAGGAGAAGCAGAAGGCGAAGTACATCTACGGCGTCCTGGAGCGGCAGTTCTCCAACCTCTTCAAGGAGGCCAGCCGCCAGAAGGGCGTCACCGGCGAGAACATGCTCCGCATGCTCGAGCAGCGCCTCGACAACGTCGTGTTCCGCGCCGGCTGGGCGTCCACCCGCCCCCAGGCCCGGCAGTTCACCTGCCACGGCATGATCAACGTCAACGGCAAGCGCGTCGACATCCCGAGCTACCGGGTGCGCAAGGGCGATGTGATCTCGCTGCGCGACAAGCCGCGCCAGATGATCGTCATCC
>DATAGR010000231.1:0-1844 GCA_036263575.1 Aquihabitans sp.
CCCGACGGCGCCCGAGGAGCAGTGGCAGTGAACATCGCAGTGGTCTTCCCCGGCCAGGGGAGCCAGGCCCCGGGGGCGGGGGTGCTGTGGCAGGGGACGCCGGCGTGGTCGGTCGTCGAGGAGGCCGAGGCCGCCACCGGCCTGCCGCTGGCGGCGCTCCTCACCGATCCCGACGCCGACCTCACCGACACCCGGTCGTCGCAGCTCTCGGTCCTGTTGGCGTCGCTCGTCGCCTGGCGGGCGCTCGAGCCCACGCTCGCCGCCGACGCAGTGGTGGGCGTGGCCGGCCACTCGCTCGGCCAGGTCACCGCGTGCATCGCCGCCGGGGCGCTGTCGACGGCGGACGGCGTCCGCCTCGCCGTCGCCCGGGCCGACGCCTCGGCCGCCGCCCAGGCCGCCCGCCCGGGCGGGATGCTGGCGCTGCTCGGCGCCGACGAGGCCACGGGCGCACGGGCATGTGAGGCCGCGCCGGACCAGGCGTGGGTGGCGAACGTGAACGGCGCCTCGCAGGTGGTCGTCGGCGGCGACGTCGAGGCCCTCGACCTGGTGGCCGAGCGGGCGACCGAGCTCGGCGTCCGCCGGGTGCGCCGGCTCGCCGTCGACGGCGCCTTCCACACGCCGCTGCTCGAGCCGGCAGCGGCGGCCCTCGCCCCGACGCTCGCATCGATCGCCTTCCGGGCGCCGAGCGTCCCGATCGTGACCAACCACGACGCCGCCGCCGTCACCACCGCCGACGGGTGGCCCGAGCGGCTCACGACGCACCTCGTGTCGCCCGTCCGCTGGGCCGACGTCGTCGAGGGCCTCGTGGCGCTGGGCGCCGATGCGTTCGTGGAGGTGGGGCCCGGCACCACCCTCGGCGGCCTCGTGCGCCGCGTCGCGCCCGAGGTCGAGGTGCGCAGCGTCTCGTCGCCCGACGACCTGCTCCAGGAGGCGGGACGATGAGCGCCCCGATCCAGGCCGGGCGCGACGGCGACGACACGCACATCGACGTGCGCCTGGTGATCGCGCCGATCGCCGGCACGTTCCAGCCGGCGCCCGTGGGCGAGATCACCACCGAGGGGGAGCTGGTCGCGCTGGGCGGCGTCGTCGGCTGCATCCACGGCCCCGGCCGCGTCGAGGACGTCACCAGCTTCTGCGCCGGGTTCCTCGTCCGGCTGCTCGCCGAGCCCGGCGAGCGCGTGCGCCCCGGCCAGCCCCTGGCCTGGCTCCACCCCGTCGACCGGCCCGCCACCCGCCCCGGCACGGCGGCATGACGGACACGGCGACGCGCGCCCCCACCGACCCCCGCATCGACGAGGCCGTCCCCACCTTCCCGCTCCGGATCGCCGGCCTGGGCAGCGCGCTGCCCGAGCGGCGGGTCACCAACGACGACCTCGCCCGGCACCTCGACACGTCGGACGAGTGGATCGTCGCCCGCACCGGGATCCACGCCCGCCGGGTCGCCGGACCCGCCGACACGACCGTCGCCCTGGCCGGCGAGGCGGGCCGGCGCGCCCTGGCCGCCGCCGACGCCGACCCGGCCGAGGTGGACCTGGTCCTCGTCGCCACCTCCACTCCCGACTCGGCGTGCCCGGCCACCGCGGCGCGCGTGGCGGCGGACCTGGGGCTGCGTGCCGGCGGCTTCGACGTCAACGGCGCCTGCTCGGGCTTCGTCCACGCGCTGCACGCGGCCGCCGCCCTGCTCGCCGACCCCTCGTTGTCGACCGCCCTGGTGATCGGCGCCGAGCGCTACACGTCGCTGATCGACCCCCACGACCGGGGCACGGCGATCCTCTTCGGCGACGGGGCCGGCGCCGCGCTGGTGCGACGAGCACCCGCCGCGCCCGGCGGCCCCGGCGTCCTGG
>DATAGR010000232.1:0-2264 GCA_036263575.1 Aquihabitans sp.
GTCGGCGCCGGCATCGGACGGAAGCTCTTCGACGACCTCGGCGCGGCCGGGGTCACGCTCCTGCGCGTCGGCCTCGCCGCCGCCGCCCTCCTGCTCGTCCTGCGGCCGAAGGTGCGCCGGTGGCCGGCGGCGTCGTGGCGGGCGGCCGCCCTGCTCGGCGCCACCATGGCGTCGATGAACCTGCTCTTCTACCAGTCGCTGCGGACCGTGCCGCTGGGCGTGGCGGTGACCGTCGAGTTCCTGGGCCCGCTCCTGCTCTCGCTCGTGCAGACCCGCCGGCTGCTGGACGGGGCGTGGGTGCTGCTGGCCGCCGCCGGGGTGGCCCTGCTCGGCCTCGACACGGCGAGCGGCATCCCGCTCTCCGGCCTGGCGCTGGCCTTCGCCGCCGGCCTCTGCTGGGCGGCGTACATCCTGGCCAGCGCCCACCTCGGTCGGGCCGTGGCCGGGGCGGACGGCCTCGCCGTGGCGCTCGGCGTCGCCGCGGTCATCGCCCTGCCGTTCGGCCTGGGCGGCGCCTCGGAGGTGCTCGACCGCCCCGCGCTGCTGGTGCCGGCCGCCGGCGTGGCCCTGCTGTCGTCGCTCATCCCCTACGGCTTCGAGCTGGCCGCCCTCCGCCGCATCCCGACGCGCGTGTTCGGCGTCCTCATGAGCCTCGAGCCGGCGGCCGCCGCCCTCGCCGGGCTGGTCGTGCTGGGGCAGGCGCTCGGTGGCCGGGAGCTGGTGGCCATCGCGCTCGTGAGCCTGGCCAGCGGGGGCACCACCCTCGCCCGGCGGGAGGACCAGCCCGCCCTCCAGCCGCTCGAGTGAGCTGGCTGCGACCTCAGCGGTCGTGGACCTCGATGGCGTACTCGGGGCAGTTGTCGGCGGCGAGGACCGCCGCCTCCTCCTGCTCGGGCGACAGCGTGCCGTCGGGCGCGTCGACGAGCAGCACGGCGTAGCCCTCGTCGTCCGAGTCGAACAGCGTCGGCGCCAGCGCGTAGCAGCGGCCGTGGCCCTGGCACTTCTCGAGGTCGAGCGTGATGCGCATCAGGCGCTCGCCGTCCGCAGGATGCGCACCGGCAGCTCGCGGGGACCGCGGACCTGGCCGGTGGACCAGCGGACGCCGTCCGGGTCGGCCAGCTCGAAGTCAGGGATGCGACGGATCCACTCGTCGACGGCGACGGTGAGCTCGAGACGGGCCAGGTTCGAGCCGAGGCAGCGGTGGATGCCGAGGCCGAACGCGACGTGGCGGTTGCGCTGCCGGTCGATCACGAACTCGTCGGCGCGCTCGAAGGCCTCGGGGTCGCGGTTGGCGGCGGGGAAGGGGAGCAGCACCCAATCGCGCTCGCCCACCGGGCAGCCACCGATCTCGGTGTCGGTCGCAGCGATGCGGGCCATGGTGACCGGGGCGTAGAAGCGCAGGAACTCCTCGATGGCGAACGGCAGGACCGCGGGGTCGGTGGCGAGGCGCTCCCGATCGGCGGGGTGCTGGGCGAGGTGCCAGAGGCTGGCGCCGATGGCCGACCACGTCGTGTCGATGCCGGCGATGATGAGCAGGGCGATCGTGCCGAAGATGTGCTCGTTCGAGAGCGGCTCGCCGTCGACCTCGGTGGAGAGCAGGAAGCCGATGAGGTCGTCCCTCGGGGGCTCCTGGCGCCGGCGCGCGATGTGCTCGCTGAGGTAGTGGACGAGCGTGTCCTCGGGTGCGATGGTGCCGCTGTACTCGCCCGGCTTCTCGATGATGCGGTGGATGAACATCCGGAAGCGGTCGCCGTCCTCCTTGGGCAGGCCCAACATGTCGGCGATGACCCGCACGGGGATGTGCTGGGCGTAGGCCCGGGCCGCGTCGACGACGTCGGCACCGTCGGCCAGCAGCTCGTCCAGCAGCTCGCGACACGTCTCGCGGGCGCCGTCCTCCAGGCTGGCGATGGCCTTGGGGCCGAACGCCGGCAGCAGCAGGCGGCGGGCGTCGGCGTGGAAGGGCGGGTCGGAGGTGATCGGCGGGGCGTAGCCCATGGGCGCCAGGCCCTCGGGCTTGAACACGTTGACGATCACGCCCTCCGAGCTGAAGTGCTCGGTGTCGTGGGCGATGGCGGAGATGTCCTCGTGGCGCGTGGGCATCCAGACGCCGCCGTGGGCATCGGAGTGGGCGACGGGGCACCGCTCGCGCAGCTCGTCCCACACCTCGGTGGCGACGGCGGCGTAGGCGTCGCTCGTGTGATCGAACTCGGTGGCCCAGTCGGGCGTCGGCCGGTCGTGCAGGTCGGTCATGCGGTGTCCCTCGC
>DATAGR010000233.1:0-2236 GCA_036263575.1 Aquihabitans sp.
TCTCGGCGACCAGACGTTCAAGCGCCAGGACGCCTCGCGGCTGGCGGCCGAGATCGCCGACCGGGGCCCGATCATCTACAGCGACGTCTCCGGCCGCCGGGACCGCGACATCATCGTCCAGCACCTCGGCGACGACCCCGACACCGGCTGGTCCGCCTTCCAGGCCGCGCCGGTGGACCGGGCGCGCGACTGCACCTGGCAGTGGCAGGCCGACGAGGAGCTGTTCCGGGCCACGTGCGACCAGGACCTCACCGCGCCGGCCGACGGCGCCGGCCTGCCCCAGTTCCGGGTGACGGTGGTCGACGGCAAGGTCGACGTCGACCTCAACGCCGAGGCCCGGGCGACCACGACCACCGCCCCGACCACGACCACCGCCCCGAGCACGACGGCGCCCGGCGAGGACTGAGGCCAGCGGTCAGGCCGGGGCGTCGTCCGCGAAGAGGGCCACGACCTCGCGGCGCTGCACCTTGTCGGTGCCGGTGCGGGGCAGCTCGTCGACGGCGAGGAAGCGCGCCGGCACCTTGTACTTCGACAGCCGCTCGGTGGCCCACGCGCCGAGGTCGAGGGCGTCGAGCGAGGCGCCCGCTCGGAGGCGGACGGCGGCGGCGGGGACCTCGCCGTCGCGCTCGTCGGGGACCGGCACCACCGCGGCCTCGAGGACGTCGGGGTGCTCCTCGAGGGCCTGCTCGACCTCGACCGTGTACACGGAGTAGCCGCCCCGCTTGATGACGTCCTTCATGCGGCCCTCGAAGTTGATGGTGCCGAGCGGCCCGCGACGGGCGATGTCGCCGGTGCGCAGCCAGCCGTCGTCGGTGAGCGCGGCGGCCGTGGCCTCCGGCGCGCCGTGATACCCCTTCAGCACGCCGGGTCCGCTGAGGAGCAGCTCGCCCGAGCCGCCCACCGGCACCTCGTTGCCGTCCTCGTCGACCACCTTGAAGGAGTTGCCGGGGAGCGGCACGCCCACCGAGCCGCCGAGGCCGGTCGGCAGCAGCGGGGGCGACAGGCGCACGGCCACGCCGCCGCCGGTCTCGACCATGCCGTAGCCCTCGGCGAAGGTCGCCTCCCCCACCGAGCCGACGAACGGCAACGAGGCGGTGGCGCCGTAGCGCTTGAAGCGTCGGGACAGCTCCGTCGGCATGGCGTCGGCGCCCGAGATCCAGAGGCGCACCGACGACAGGTCGCGGTCGTCGGCCCCGGCCTCCACCAGCATCCGGTACATGGCCGGCACGCCGGCGAAGATGGCGGCGCCCCGCTGCTCGATGGCGTCCAGCACCCGGACCGGGTTGAACCGGCGGAAGAAGTGCACGGGGATGCCGGCGCACGCCGCCCCCACCACGGCGGTGAAGCCGTAGATGTGCGCCACCGGCAGGCCGACGACCATCTCGGCCCGCCCCCGGAGGGTGGGCGCCAGGGCGGCGCGCGACATGCCGCCGAGCAGCCCGCGGTGGGTCAGCTCGGCGCCCTTCGGCTTGCCGGTGGTGCCCGACGTGTAGAAGAGCGCCGCCACGTCCCGCGGCTCGGCGGGCGCAGCCGGGCCGTGGGGTGCCGCCGCCTCGTCGAGCTCGTCGGCGCCACGGATCACGAGCGACGCGCCCGAGTCCGCCACCACGTGGTCGACCTCGGCCGGCGACATCTGGCTGTTGACCGGTGCCGGGAGCCGCCCGGCTCGCGCCACCGCCAGAGTCAGCAGCAGCTGCTCGTAGCCGTTCGGCGTGGCCAGCACGACCCGGTCCCCCGGCTCGGTCGACGCGGCGACGGCGCCGGCCCACCGGTCGACGAGCTCGGCGGCCTCGGCGAAGGTGGCGGTGAAGCCACCGTCGGCCTCCTCGACGAGCCGGCGGTCGCCGTGGATCGCAGCGAGGCGCTCCATCAGCACACCGAGGGTCAGGTCGCGGCCGCGGGCGAGGTCGAACCGGTGGTTGAGGCGCACGCCGTCACCCTATGGATCGGCGCGAGCGGCGACCAGCCGGGCGCCGGGCCATCGAGCCGATCGCCGGCGGTCAGGCGACGAGCGACCGCCAGAAGACGACCTTGTGGTCCCCGGGGCCGTAGAACTCGCGGATGGTGGCCTCCTCGTCGTAGCCGCGTCCCCGGTAGAAGGCGCGGGTCCGCTCGTACTGGTCGGTGGAGGAGGTCTCGACGAGGAGGACGCGCGCCACGTCGTCGCCGTCATCCCGCAGGCGGGCCTCGACGTGGTCCATGAGGCGCCCGCCGATCCCCCGTCCCTGGTGGCTGG
>DATAGR010000234.1:0-6993 GCA_036263575.1 Aquihabitans sp.
CGATGACGACGACCGCGTCGTGCTGGCCCCGCCCGACGGTGGGCCCGAGCTCGAGATCATCACCCGGCCGACCATGCCGGAGGAGCGGGCCAAGAACCGCATCCACATCGACGTGGCGCCCGGCCCGGACGAGGACCAGGCCGAGGTCGTGGCGCAGCTCGAGGCGCTGGGCGCCCGACGCGTCGACGTCGGCCAGGTCGGCGATCCCAAGGTGACCTGGGTCGTGCTGGCCGACGCCGAGGGCAACGAGCTCTGCGTCCTGTCGCCGCGCCCCTGACATCCTCCCGCTGGGCGACCGCCGGCCGTGTGACCGCCTCGGTCAGGCGGTGCCGTAGAGGCGGTCGCCGGCGTCGCCCAGGCCGGGGACGATGTAGGCGACGTCGTTGAGGTGGTCGTCGATCGAGCCGACGATCAGCTCGTCGGCCAGGCCGCTGCGGTCGAGCGCGGCCACGCCTTCGGGGGCGGCCAGCACGCAGACGCACAGCAGCCGCCCGGGGTTGCGGTCGCGGAGGATGCCGCAGGCGTGGGTGAGCGACCCGCCGGTGGCCAGCATGGGGTCGAGCACCAGGACGTCACGGCCCTTGAGGTCGGCGGGCACCGAGTTCATGTACGGCTCGGGCACGAGCGTCTCCTCGTTGCGGGCCACGCCGATGAACCCCGTGGGCGCGTCGGGCACCAGGCGCAGCACGCCCGGGAGGAGGCCCAGGCCGGCGCGCAGGATGGGCACGGCCATGGGGGGCTCGGCCACGCGGATGCCGGTGGTGGTGGTGAGCGGCGTGGCCAGCTCGTAGGTCTCGGTGCGCAGCGAGCGGGTGGCCTCGTAGACGAGGAGGCTGGCGAGGTCGTCCATGGCGTGGCGGAAGCCGACCCGACCGGTCTCGGCGTCGCGGAGGGTGGCGAGCGCCTGGAGGGCCAGCGGGTGGTCGACGACGGTGATGCGCACGTCACCCATGATGCACGGCGGCGCCCGCCGGCTGGGGGAGGGGTCGGGAGAGGGTTCGGGTGCGGCGGCTGGCACCATGCTGGCCATGGAACGTGCCGAGCTCGCCCGCCTGATCGACCACACGCTGCTCGCGCCCGACGCGACCCCCGGTCAGATCGCCATGTTCTGCGGCGAGGCGACGGAGCTCGGGGTGGGCGCGGTGTGCGTCTCGCCCAGCCGGCTCCCCCTCCCGGCGGGCGCCCTCCCCGCCGGCACCGGCGTGGCCACCGTGGTCGGCTTCCCGTCGGGCTCGCACCGGCCGGAGGTCAAGGCGGCGGAGGCCGCTCGGGCGCTCGGCGACGGCGCGACCGAGGTCGACATGGTGATCGACCTGGGCCTGGTCGCGGCCGGCCTCTGGGACCGGGTCGAGGCCGAGATCGCCGCCGTGCGCGCCGCCGTGCCGGCGCCGCACCTGCTCAAGGTCATCATCGAGTCGGCCTGGCTGGAGCTCGACGACCGGATCGTGGCCGCCTGCCGGGCCGCCGAGGCGGTGGGCGCCGACCTGGTGAAGACGTCGACCGGCTTCCACCCCGCGGGCGGCGCGTCGCTGCACGCGGTGGAGCTCATGGCGGCCACCGTCGACGGGCGCCTCGGGGTGAAGGCGTCGGGCGGCATCCGGGACACCGCGACGGCCGTCGCCATGGTGGAGGCGGGGGCGACCCGCCTGGGCTGCTCGGCCAGCCGGGCGATCCTTGAGGGCCTGCCCGGCTGAGTGCGCTCGAGGCCGCTGCAGGCCTGGCGCGCTCAGCGCTCTTCGAGCTCCAGCCACTTGGGGACGTCGACGGGGTGCCAGGCGGCCAGGCGGTCGAGCAGCTCGGCCGGGTCGGTGGCGGCCTGCAGGATGGCCCGGTGCCCCTCGCGCAGGAACCCGGCGGCGACGGCCGAGTCCAGGAAGGCGAGCATCGGGGCGTAGAAGCCGGCGACGTCGAGCACGCCGACGGCCTTGTCGTGGATGCCGAGCTGCGTCCACGTGAGGACCTCGAAGAGCTCCTCGAACGTGCCCACCCCGCCGGGGAGGGCGATGAAGGCGTCGGCCCGATCGGCCATGGCCAGCTTGCGCTCGTGCATCGAGTCGACCACGAGCAGCTCGGTGAGCCCGGCGTGGCCGACCTCCTTGTCCCAGAGGTGGCGGGGGATCACGCCGGTGACCTCGCCGCCGGCGGCGAGCACGCTGTCGGCCACGATGCCCATGAGGCCGACGCGCCCGCCGCCGTAGACGAGCCCGAGGCCGCGCCGGGCCAGCTCGGCACCGAGGGCCCGGGCCCCGTCGGCGTAGGCCGGATCGGTGCCCGGGTTCGACCCGCAGAAGACGGTGACGCGCCGCAGCGCGTCGGGGCGACGGTCCCCGGGCGGGGGTGCGGGCGCGGCGCTCAACGGGCGGCCACGAACGTCGACCCCAGCGACGACGCCTTGAGCGCCGCGTAGCCGGGCTTGATCTGCTCGTTGATGATGCGCAGGCGCTTGTCGAACGGCCAGAAGCTGCTCTTCATGGCGTTGATCGTCAGCCACTCGAAGTCGTCCCAGCCCCAGCCGAAGGCGTCATGCAGGTTGGCGAACTCGCGGCCCATGGAGATGTCGCTCATCAACCGGTTGTCGGTGTTGACGGTGACCCGGAACCGGAGGGCGCGGAGCAGCCCGATGGGGTGCTCGGCGATGGTGTCGCACACGCCGGTGTTGACGTTCGACGTGGGGCACATCTCGAGCGGGACCCGGCGGTCGCGCACGAACGAGGCCAACCGGCCCAGCTGGGCGTGGCCGTCGGGGTCGACGGTGATGTCGTCGATGATGCGCACGCCGTGGCCGAGCCGCTCGGCGCCGCAGATCTGGAGCGCCTCCCAGATCGAGGGCAGGCCGAAGGCCTCGCCGGCGTGGATGGTGATGTGGGAGTTGGCCTGGGCGACCGTGCGGAAGGCGTCCAGGTGGCGGCTGGGCGGGTTGCCCGACTCGCTGCCGGCGATGTCGAAGCCGACCACGCCCTCGTCGAGGTGGCGCAGGGCGACCTCGGCGATCTCCTGGGACCGGGCGGCGTGGCGCATGGCGGTGACGAGGAGGCCGACCTGGATCGGGCGGTCGACGGAGGCCCGGTGGAACCCGGCGAGCATGGCCTCGACGGCCTGGTCGGGGGTGAGGCCCTGCTCGATGCACAGCTCGGGCGCCATCCGGACCTCGGCGTAGACGACGCCGTCGTCGGCCAGGTCCTCGACGCACTCGTACGCCACCCGCTCGATGGCCTCGGTGGTCTGCATGCAGGCGACGGTGTGCTCGAACGTCTGGAGGTAGAGGTCGAGGTCGCGCCGGTTGGCGCCCTCGGTGAACCAGGCCTGGAGCTCGCCCGGATCGGTGGTGGGGAGGGTGTGGCCGGCCTCGGCCGCCAGCTCGACCACGGTGGTCGGGCGCAGTCCGCCGTCGAGGTGGTCGTGCAGCACGACCTTCGGTGCCCGGCGGATGGCACCTTCGCTGATTCGCTCTGTCATGGGCCGAGGGTAGCCAAGATCCCCCCGCGGGCGGTCTGACGGTTCAACAGTTCGTTGAACCGACGACCTCCGTTCGCCCGTCGAAGCCGCGGAACGGGAGGTCGCCCCGCCGTTGCAGCCAGTTCTCGGCGGGGTACGCCGCCGTGCCGTCGATGACGTGGACGGTGTAGGCCTGGCGGCTGCGGTCGCTGCGGTTCACGTCGCTCCAGTGGGGCAGCAGGCCGTGCAGCAGCACGAGGGTGCCCTTGGGCGCTTCCAGCGGCACGAGCTCGGGGCCGCCCGGCTCGGGCAGCGGCGTGTCGTCGAGGTCCTCGAAGCGGGTGCCGCCGCTCGGGTCGAGCACGAACCGGCGGCGCAGCGGCGTGCGGTGGCCTCCCGGCTGGGCCCACAGGCAGCCGTTCTCGACGGTGGCGTCCTGCAGGGCGACCCAGAAGCCGACCACCGTCATGGGGTCGGTGTAGAGGAACGTCGAGTCCTGGTGGCAGGTCACCTCGCCGCCGATGCGGGGCGGCTTGAAGATGTACATCGACTGCAGGAGCTTCGGATCCTGGATCCCGATCGACGCCGCGGCCTCGGCGATGGCCGGCTGGCGGCTGAAGGCGTCGAACGTCGGGTCGAGGTCGTGGAGGGCGTGGCCGATCTTGTTGATCGACTGGGCCTTGTCCTGGCGGAGCGTGCCGTGCTCGTCGAACGCGTCGGCCTCGAAGAAGCACGTGATGGCGTCGCCCGACGCGAGGAACTGCTCGTCGCTCGTGCGGGTCTGCTCGTGGGTGGAGAACACCGACACGGTCGACGCGTCGAACGCCTCGACGATCTCCTCGGCCCGCCCGACGAGGCGGTCGCACGCCGCCGGGTCGATGGCGCCGGGGAGCACGAGGAAGCCGTCGCGCTCCCACTGCTGGACCTGGGTGGCAGAGAGGACCATCTGGGTCTCCCGTGCTGATCGGCCGTCGGGGCCGAGGGCCGCACCGTGCGACCCGCCGAGTGTGCCCGCCTCCGCACCGGCCCGCCAACCGCCCGCCGCCCCCTTTAGCCGGCTGAGTTCCTCAGCTTTCTTGGTACGTGGATGGTCGACATGCGACCACCTGCGTACCAAGATGGGCCCGGACAGGCTCGGCGCGGCCGAGCGCCGGGCCGGTCACGCCACCCCGCAGCGACGGGCTCAGCGGTCCCAGGCGTCGGCGGCGGCGATGGCGACCCGGACGGCCCGGTCGATGGCCGCGTCCTTCTGAGCCAGGTCGACGTGCTCGTCCTCGGTCCGCTGGGCCACGATGCCGACCACGCACCCGGCGGCGAAGCCGTAGACGCCACCCATCTTGAACAGCGTCCCCGCCTCCATCTCGAAGTTCAGGATGCCGAGGCCGGCGCACTCGTCGATCAAGCCGGTCACCCGGCGGATCAGGTGCGGGTTGGCCGACGACGCCACCCGCTCCTGGCCCTCGAAGAACGTGTCGGCTGAGGCCATGGTGCCGACGTGGTGGTCGACGCCGAGCTCGGCCGCGGCGGCGGCCAGGGCGACGGTGAGGAACGGGTCGGCGGTCGCCGGGTACTGCGGCGGGGCGATGTCGTCGGCGGCGCCCTGGTTGGTGAGCGCCCCCGAGCCGATCACCACCGAGCCGACCCGCACGTGGTCCTGGATGGACCCGCTGGTGCCGATGCGGATGATGGTGCGGGCCCCGGCCTGGACCAGCTCGTTGACCACGATGCTGGTGGACGGGGCGCCCATGCCGCTGGTGGCGCAGACCACCGGTCGGCCGCCGGGGAGCGTGGCGACGAACGAGTCGAGGCCACGGTTCCGGGACAGCACCCGGCCGCCGGCAAGGTGCTCGGTGGCGACGAGCTCCGAGCGGCCCGGATCCCCGCACAGCAGCACCAGGTCGGTGCCGTCGGGCAGGTCCGAGCGGCCGAAGCCCAGGTGGTAGAGCCGGTCGTCGCCGGTCACGACGGCGCCGGGGTGCGCCCGGCAGGCACGTCGGTGGGCACGTCGGCGGGGCCGAACGCGCCCGGGAGGAGGTCGCCGATGGTGACGATGCCGTCGCCCGTGTCGACCTGGAGCTCCGGGCCGCCGAGCTCGTGGAGGATCTGACGGCACCGGCCGCAGGGCGCCAGGTAGGCGCCGTCGGCACCGACGACCGCCAGCGCCACGAGCCGGCCGCCGCCCGACCCCATGAGGGCCGAGGCGATGCCGCACTCGGCGCACAACGTCAGCCCGTACGACGCGTTCTCCACGTTGCACCCGGTGACGATCCGACCGTCGTCGACCAGCGCGGCGGCGCCCACCGGCAGGCGCGAGTACGGCGCGTAGGACCGCTCGGTCATGGCGCGGGCCCGGGCGCGGAGGTCGTCCCAGTCGATCGCCGGGGCCGAGGTCACCGCCCGCTCCGGCGGTAGATCCGCCCGTCGGCCGCCGGCATCCGGAGCCGCTGGGCCGCGAACACCAGCACCAGCAACGTCGTGATGTGCGGGAAGTAGGGGATCATCTCGCGCGGGAGCTCGTCGGTGCGCTGGTACCAGTACCACGCCAGGCCGGCGAGCACGGCGAGGATGCCGGCGGTCCGCCAGGCCCGCATCACCAGCGCTCGGACCGCCATCACCGCGAGCAGGAGCGCGGCGACGACGAGCAGTGCGTGGGCCGTGCGGTCGACCTGCGACTGCATCGCGTCCATGAACCCGAAGAGCCCGGCGCCCAGGATCAGGCCACCGGGACGCCAGTTGCCGAAGATCATGGCGGCCAGGCCGATGAAGCCGCGCCCGCCGGTCTGGCCGCTCTGGAACTTCTCGGCGAAGAGGTACACGAGCATGACGCCACCGAGCCCGGCGAAGGCGCCGGACATCATGACCGCCAGGTACTTCATGCCGTAGACCTTCACCCCGAGCGAGTCGGCGGCCTCGGGGTCTTCGCCCACCGAGCGCAGGCGCAGGCCGATCGGCGTGCGCCAGAGCACGTACCAGGTGGCGGGGAACAGCAGCAGGCCGAGCAGCACCAGCAGCGACACGTTGGTGGTGAGGGCGAGCAGCAGGCGCGCCAGGTCGGAGAGCAGGAAGCGGCCCTGGCCGCTGAGCGTCTCGAGCGGGTCGGTGAGGAACGGCACCAGGTCGACCCGGGCCACGTTGTCCTCGATGGCGGGCGACTCGCGGGTCGCGTTGTTCCAGCTCGACGTGGTCGTGGTGAGGAAGTTGGTGAGCCCGACGCCGAGGAGGTTGATGGCCACGCCGGAGATGATGTGGTCGACGCCGAACGAGACGGTGGCGATGGCGTGGAGGAGGCCGCCGACCGCCCCGCCCACCACGCCGAACAGGACGCCCGTCCACGGGCCGTAGGCGATGGCCCCGTAGGCGCCGAACCACGTGCCCAGGACCATCATCCCCTCGAGGCCGATGTTGACCACGCCCGCGCGCTCGGCCCACAGGCCGCCGAGGCCGGCCATGGCGATCGGGAGCGAGAGCTGCAGCGCCGAGCGGAACGTGCCCTCGGCGGTGAGCTGGTTCGCGCCGGTGATCTCCCGGGCCAGGGCGAGGATGCCCATGGCGACCACG
>DATAGR010000235.1:0-4170 GCA_036263575.1 Aquihabitans sp.
CCTACGTACGGCCCTACCTGTCAGAGGCCGAACGAGTCGCAGCACTGGACGACTGGCTCCACCTCTACAACCATCACCGACACCACACCGCCGTCGGCGGCCCGCCCATCAGCCGCGTCAACGATCTACCGGGTCACTACACCTAGTCGATGAAGGGCGAGTCGCCGACGAGCGGGTCCCCGGAGTCGAGGTAGACGGTGGTCGCCACGAGCGACGGGCCCTTGCCCGAGGCCTCGGGCACGTAGCGACTGTTCTGCGGCGAGCGGACGACCTCGTCGAAGTGCCAGAGGCCGGTCGTGGCCGCATCGGCGGTGAACGGGTCGGTGGCCGGCGTGAACGGGGTGACGTAGCGGCGGCCGGTGGAGATCCTCAGCTCGTCGATCTGACCGGTGAAGAACGGGTCCCGGGAGGAGACGGCAGCCTGGCCGGCGACCCGGAACCTCGTGTGCGGCGTGGCGAAGACGCCCGGCTGGTTCAGCGCTCCCGCCCCCGAGGTGCCGGTCGTGGCCAGGGTGCCGTCGACGAAGATCGTGACCTCGCCGGCCACGGTTCGCACGACGGCGAGGTGGTGCCAGGCACCGTCCCTGACCCCGGCGCCGGCCAGATCGGTGCAGACCGGGTGCGGGATCTCGTAGGCGTCGGTCGTCGCGGGTACGCGCTCCGGAGCTGCGCCGAAGAAGACGTCGCCGTCGGCGGCCAGGCCCAGGCCCCACCGGTTGGTGCGGTAGTAGATGCCCGGGTACTCCGTCATCGCCGATTGCACCAGGCCCTCGCCGGCGCTGGAGCACGGCATGGGCTCGGCGGATCCGGCCGGCGTCTTCACCCACAGCTCGACGGTGAGGTCCCCCGCACCGACGAGGGGCCCGGCGCCGCCCATGGTCGCCTCGACGATGCCGAACCGGCCCGGACCTGGCGCTCCGCCCGGTGGCGTGATGTCTCCGAACCGCATCGACTGCTCGCACCCGGCCAGCGCGACGACCGCCACCGCCAGCACCGCCCACCGGACCCCACCCCGCATGCCCACCCCCACCTTCGATGTGCGCCCAACCTAGACGGGTGCGCCCACGGGCGTACGGGGCGCGAGGAGTGACCCCGCCCCAGGGGCCGCTACTCGACGATGGTGTAGCTGGGGTTGATCACGAGGATGCGGCCTCGCTCCTCGCGGCCGACGCCCTCGATGAGGATGCGGCGGCCGCAGTCGACGCCGCTGAGGCGGCGGCGGCCGGTGAACACGGCGACGGCGCGGCCGCTGCCGTCGCCGATGGTGACCTCGAGCGACGGGGAGCCGGCGCGGGGCACGACCTGCAGGCCCTGCACCTCGCCGCCGAGGATGACCGAGGTGCGGGTGGGGGCGTCGCCGATCCGGGTGACGCCGAGGTCGGCCGAGCGCCCGGCGAGGCGGGCGTCCTCGATCTCGTCGAGCGACTGGCCCAGCTTCTTGCGCAGGTTCTTCAGCACGAGGTCATGGTTCCACGGGTGGCCCGGCACGGCAACGCGCTGCCGGGGTGTTCGGACCGCGCCGGTCACGGGTAGGGCGGGGGCGCAGCACGGCCGGCCGGCGCCGGCCCCGATCTCGAGGAGGGCCCCATGGGCTTCATGAACAAGATCAACGTCGAGAAGATCAAGGACACGGTCGCCAAGAACTCGGACAAGGCCGAGAAGGCGATCGACAAGGCGGCGAGCGTGGCCGGCACCCGGGCCGGTTCGAAGCAGCGCGGCAAGATCGACAGCGCGGCGCTGAAGGCCAAGGACTACGTGCGCAAGCTCGACCAGGAGAAGCGGGGCGGCACCGCCCGGCCGGTCGACCGCATCGATCCCATCGACCCGATCGATCCCCCCGGGCCGTCCCGCCCGGGCACGCCCTTCTAGGCACCGCAGCCGCACCGGCCACCGGCCGCCCCCCCGGCTGGCGGCCGCAGCCGCAGGCCCTCGGTCAGGCGACGACGTCGACCGGGGTGCCCTGCGGGGCGAGCTGCAGCATCCGGCTGATGTCCTCGTTCGAGAAGCGGACGCAGCCGGCGCTCGCCGCGGTGCCGATCAGCTCGGGGCGGTTGGTGCCGTGCATGGCGACCTGGCCGTTGCCGCCGCCGAAGGAGTCGTACACCTCGGAGAAGCCGCTGAAGCTCACCTGGTAGAGGCCGTAGGGGCCGTCGGGGTTGCGGGGCTTGGCGAGGACGTCGACGTAGAACGAGCCCAGCGGCGTGGGCGACGACGACTTGCCCGGGGCCACCGACGTCGACCAGATGGGCTGGTCGCCGTGGTAGACGGTCGCCCGCTTGGCGCCCCGCTCGATGACCACGTGGTTGGGCACCGAGCGGAGGGACACGTCGGACCGGCGGATCCAGGCGGTGGCGCCGTTGGGGCGGATGGGGAGCTGCACCTGCAGCCACTCGCCCTCGTCCTTTCGCACCAACATGATGAGCGGCACGCCCTCCGGGGTCGGGTTGCTCAGCGTGCGGCCGTCCGGCACCGGGACGCCCGGCGACTGGTGGAGGGCGACGCGCCCGACGACGGCGTCGGCGGCGAAGAACTCGGTGGGCCACGGCGGGCCCATGGGCCCGGAGATGGACAGCCCGCTCGCCTGGTCGATCGGGTCACGCGGGGGTGGGGGCGGCGCCGTCGTCGTGGTCGTCGTGGTGGTGGTGGTCGTCGTGGTGGTCGGCGCCGGCCACGTGCCCTTCAGCTCGCTGCGGCCCGCCTCGTCGGATCGGACGACCTCGGCCCGGACCTCCTCGGCGCCGTCCCCGTCGCCACAGCCAGCCAGCGCGCCGGTCACGAGGACGACCGACGCCACGGCGATGCGGGACGCTGCCCGTCGCGATCGCCACCACCCCGTGCCCATGGGTGCACGGTACCCAGCCGGGCCGCGGAACACCCGGCGCGGGCAGGTGACCCCGCGTCACCCCCGCCGAGGGTGGTCGGCCGATGCCGCGAAGCGCCCTCGGCCGGCGCTCAGCCGAGCAGGGTGACGACCACCTCGGCCTCGGCCTCGGGCGTGGTCAGGACCAGCACCTCGTCACCGGCCCGGAGCACGGTGTCGCCCCGGGGGACGATCACGTGGCTCTCGCGGATGATGGCGACGACGGTGGAGTCCCGGGGCAGGCCGAGCTCGGCGAGGTCCTTGCCGGCGCTGGGCGACTCGGCGGTGAGCGTGGCCTCGGACAGCCGGGCCCGTCCGCCCTCGAACGACAGCAGTCGCACGAGGCTGCCGACCGAGACGGCCTCCTCGACCAGGGCGGTGAGGAGGTGCGGGGTCGACACGGAGACGTCGACGCCCCACATCTCGGTGAACATCCACTCGTTCTTCGGGTTGTTCACCCGGGCGACCACGCGAGGGACGGCGAACTCCTGCTTGGCGAGGAGCGAGATGACGAGGTTGTCCTCGTCGTCGCCGGTGACGGCGGCGACGACGTCGGCCCGGTCGACGCCGGCCCGGGCGAACTCGCTGACCTCGCACGCGTCGGCGGCGACCCAGGTGACGCCGGCCGGCTCGCCGTTGCGCTCGGCGTCGGCGACGCGGTCGGCGTTGACCTCGACGATGACGACCTCGTGGCCGGCCTTGGCCAGGTCCTCGGCGATGAACGTGCCGACGCTGCCGGCCCCTGCGATCACGACGCGCATCAGCGCGCACCTCCCTTGGAGCCGGCGGCGAGGTGCTGGTCGAACAGGTCGAGCGAGTCGCCGTTGAGCATGACGTGGAGGACGTCGCCGTCCTGGAGGACCGTGTCGGGGCCCGCCACCGAGCCCTGGCCGAGCCGGGTGATGGCGGCGATGCGGGCGTGCCCGAGGACGTCGAGGTCCACGACCTTCTTGCCGGCCCAGGCCGGCGTGACCGGGCGCTCGACGAGGAGCACCTTGGCGCTGGCGTCGATCCACTCGGAGTTCGGTCGGTCCGGCTCGACGCGCTGGAGGACCCGCTCGGTGGCCCACTCGACGGTGGCGATGGTGGGGATGCCGAGGCGTTCGTAGATGCGGGCCCGGCGGGGGTCGTAGATGCGGGCGACCACCCGCTCGATGCCGAAGGTCTCCCGGGCGACCCGCGCGACGAGGATGTTGGAGTTGTCGCCATTGGTCACGGCGGCGAGGGCGGTGGCCTCCTCGATGCCGGCCGAGATCAAGCGGTCGCGGTCGAAGCCGACGCCGACGATCGTGCGGCCCCCGAAGTCGTCC
>DATAGR010000236.1:0-2592 GCA_036263575.1 Aquihabitans sp.
ACGCCGTTCCAGCTCGAGGACTCGGCGAAGGCGCCGTGCACCAGCACGATGGTGGGCGCGTCGGACGTGGTGGGGTTCAGGGGCATGGCTCGGGTCCTCCGTGGTGCGGCGTGGGGTGTGGTGGGAGACGAGCCGGTGGCCGAGGTCGACGACCGAGCCGGGTCGACGGGGTGCGCATCCCTGGCTACCACCCGAACCGGTGACGTGCTCGTGCGCCGGCCCGTCGAGTGCTCGACGGGCGGCCGGTAGGGTCCGGCCGTGGCCGAGCAGCACCTCCCGACCCCGGTGGACCTGTCCGGTCCCACCCTGCTGCTCGGTGTCCCGGGCGACGTCCACCTGCTCGACCTGCGGGGCGTCGAGACCGACCTGGCCGGGCGCTGGGTGGCGGAGTCGCCCGCCGGCGTGCCCGTCGGGGTGCGGGTCCTCGACCCCACCGCGGTGGCGGCAGCGATGGAGGTCGGAGCCACGCTGGTCCACGTCGACGTGGCGCTGGCCGGTGCCGCGGAGGTCCTGGAGGCCGCCCGGTCCGGGGCCGTCGTCGTGGTCGGCGGCGAGCTCGAGGTGGCGCAGCGGGCGGCGCGGACCCTCCTGGACGGCGGGGCGCGCCCCGAGCACGTGGTCGTCGAGCTGGAGGCGTCGCCGGCCACCGTCGCGACGCTGCCCGCCGGGGTCCGCGCCGCGGAGGCCGCCGGGCTCGGCGTGGGCGCCGTCGTCGCCCCCGGCGGCGGCCCCGCGGCCGAGGTCCTCGGGTGGGAGCTCGGCGTGCTGACCCGGCTCCTCGCCCTCCGCGTGCGGACGGTGCGGGGCGTGCCGCTCCACCGCTTCCGGCGGGTGCGGGCCGTCGTCGAGGCCGTGGCCGCCGCCGCGCCGCTGGGCGCGCCCGGCGCAGGGGTGGGGCGGTGACGGTGCCCGTCCACCTGGTGAAGGGCAACGACGACGTCCTGCGCGGCGAGGCCCTCAGCACCCTCCTCGACCAGCTGGTCGGCACCGACGACCGGTCGCTGCTGGTCGACGAGTTCGACCTCGACGTGGTGAAGCTGGGCGCCGCCATCGACGCCGCCCAGACGCCGCCGTTCCTGACCGAGCGCCGCATCGTCGTGGTGCGGCGCTTCGGCCGGTTCTCCAAGGCCGAGGAGGTCAAGGACCTGGTGGCCTACCTCGACGACCCGCTGCCCAGCACCGCCCTCGTGCTGGTGTGGGAGAAGGCGGTCGGCGCGGTGGAGTCCGGCGAGCCGGTCGCCAAGGCGCCTCGCATCCCGCCCACCCTCACCAAGGCCGTCACCGCCGCCGGGGGCGAGGTCGTCGACGCCGACCCCCAGCCCCGGAACATGGGCGGCTGGGTGGCCGACCAGCTGAAGGCGGCCGGGCTCGACGTCGACGCGACCACCCGCAACCGCATCGTCGACGCCCTCGGCGAGGACGCCGGCGCCCTGGTCGGCCTGATCGAGCGGCTGCGAGGCGCCTACGGCCCGGGGACCCGCCTCGGGCTCGACGACGTCGAGGTGTTCCTGGGCCCGGCGGGCGGCGTGCCGCCGTGGGAGCTCACCGACGCCATCGACAGCGGCGACGTCGCCGCCGCGCTCGACCGGCTGCACCGGATGGTGGTCGGCGGCGAGCGCCACCCGCTCGCCATCATGGCGACCCTCCAGTCCCACTACACCCGGATGCTCCGCCTCGACGGGGCGGGAGCCCGGGGGGAGAAGGAGGCGGCCCAGCTGCTCGGGCTGAAGGGCTCGACGTTCCCGGCCAAGAAGGCGCTCAACCAGTCCCGCAAGCTCGGCGGCTCCGGCGTGCGGCGCGCCGTGCGGTTGCTGGCGGTGGCCGACGTCGACCTCCGAGGGGCGCGCGCCTGGCCGGGCGAGCTCGTGGTGGAGGTCCTGGTCGCCCGCCTGGCCCGCCTCTCGCGCGGGCGCTGACGGCCGACGCGCCCGCCGGGGCCCAGGCGCTCGGCCCCAGGACGACGAACGCCCCGCCGCCAGCGGCGGTCGGGGCGTGGTGCGGACCGGCGGTGCCGGTCGGGAGCGGGGTGCGCTCAGGCGTCGGCGGATGCCGCTGCGAGGCGCTTGGCCAGGCGGGACTTGCGGCGAGCGGCGGCGTTCTTGTGGATGACGCCCTTGTTGGCGGCCTTGTCGATCTTCTTCATGGCGATGGCGGCGGCAGCGTCGGCCGTCTCGGCGCCGGACTCGGCGGCGACGAGGGCGCCCTTCACGCGCGTCCGCAGCTCGGAGCGCACGGCCTTGTTGGCGAGGCGGCGCTTCTCGTTCTGGCGGTTGCGCTTGATCTGGCTCTTGATGTTGGCCACGGGGTACCAGGCTCCATGCAGGTCGTTCGAGGGCTGCTGCAACCTAGTGGCCGAGGCCCCACCGTGTCACACCCGGGGGCGGGTGGGGGAGGGCCGGGGAGCGGTTGGTAGCGTCGTGCGTCACCCTGGCGCCCACCGGCGCCCCGATCCCGAGGCCGCATGGACCGCTCCAAGATCCGCTCGCTGAGCGTCATCGCCCACATCGACCACGGCAAGACCACGCTGAGCGACCGCATCCTCGAGGTGACCGGGGCGGTCAGCGCCCGTGACATGCGGGCCCAGTACCTCGA
>DATAGR010000237.1:0-1751 GCA_036263575.1 Aquihabitans sp.
GGATCGACCACTACCTCGGCAAGGAGTCGGTGGAGAACCTGCTCGTCTTCCGCTTCGCCAACTCGATGCTCGAGCCCATCTGGAACCGCAACTTCATCCAGAGCGTGCAGATCACCATGGCCGAGGACTTCGGCGTCGACAGCCGCGGCAAGTTCTACGAGAGCGTCGGCGCCCTGCGCGACGTCCTGCAGAACCACCTCTTGCAGGTGATGGCCCTGCTCGGCATGGAGCCGCCGGCGGGTGCCGACGCGGCGTCGCTGCGCGACGAGAAGGTCAAGCTGCTCCGCCAGGTCCGAACCCTCGAACCGGCGTACTACGTGCGCGGCCAGTACCGCGGCTACATCGACGAGGAGGGCGTCGACGGCGGCTCGGACGTGGAGACCTTCGCCGCCGTGCGCCTCGAGATCGATTCGTGGCGGTGGGCGGGCGTGCCGTGGCTCATCCGCACCGGCAAGGCGCTGGCCACCACGGCGACCGAGGCGATCATCACGTTCAACGCGCCGCCGCGCCTGCTCTTCACGCCCGACGGCTCGCCCGAGCCCGGCCCCAACTACCTCCGCTTCCAGCTCGGCAAGGCCGACGGCGTGAAGCTGCACCTGCACGCCAAGAAGCCGGGCGACGAGCTCATCCCCGAGGCCGTCGACCTCGAGGTCTCCTACGCCCAGGCGCTCGGCCCGCGCGAGGACGCCTACCAGCGCCTGCTCGACGACGCCATGGACGGCGACGCCCGCCGCTTCGGCCGCGAGGACGCCCTCGACGAGCAGTGGCGCATCGTGGAGCAGGTGCTCGAGGACCACGAGGAGGTCCACCTCTACCAGCACGGCACCATGGGCCCCCGGGAGGCCGACCGCTTGGCGGCCGACGTCGGCGGCTGGATCGACCCGGCGCCGCCGGCGACCTGACCAGCTCGCTCCCGTTGGCGGGAGCGGCCAACGCAGCTAGGGGAGGGGGTCGGGAACGCGCCTCACCACGGCGGCGGCCATGGCGTAGGCGGCCTCGGCGGGGCCGATCTCGTCGGGCTGGAGGAGGTTGGCCATGATGCGCAGCACCCAGTCCATGAGGCTGCGCGACCGGATGCCCACCCGGGTCAGCTCCCGCATGAGGACGGGTTGGCCGATCACCTTGGCGAAGAGGCGGGCCACCTTGAAGTAGAGGCCGTACTCGGCCTCCAACCACTTGGGGTACTGCTGGAGCGCCATGCCGTCGCCGGTGGCGAGGGCGTCGCCCAGCAGGCCGGCCACGTGGCGCCCGGTCTCGTAGGCGTAGTCGATGCCCTCGCCGTTGAACGGGTTGACCGAACCGCCGGCGTCGCCCACCACGGCCCAGGTCGGCCCCACCTTCGGGTTCACCGAGCCCGCCATGGGGATGCGGCCGCCGGTGGGCGGCTGGCACGGCTTGTCGGGGTCGATCTCCCAGTAGCCCGGCGCGGTGGCCGCCCACTCCTGCATCAGGTGGGACGTGTTGACCTGGCGCCAGTCCCGGAAGGTGGAGAGCAGGCCGATGCCGACGTTGATGGTGCCGTTGCCCACCGGGAAGATCCAGCCGTAGCCGGGGAGCGAGCTGCCGTTGCGGTCCCGCACGTCGAGGCAGGACTCGATCCACGGCTCGTCGTGCAGCGGGCTCTCGTAGTAGGTCCGGATGGCCATGCCCTGCGGGTAGCTGCGGTTGCGGGCGGTGCCGAGGGCCCGGCCGAAGCGCGAGTTGGCGCCGTCGGCGATCACGACGTAGCGGGCGCGGACCTCGCGGCTGCG
>DATAGR010000238.1:0-1594 GCA_036263575.1 Aquihabitans sp.
CCGACCTGTACGAGGCCGCCGGGCGCGCGTCCCGTCGTGCCGAGACCGACGAGGGGCTCGAGTTCTTCAGCCGGGTCTTCTGGTTCACGCTCGAGTTCGGCGTCGTGCACGAGGACGGCGACCTCAAGGCCTACGGCGCCGGCATCCTCTCCTCGTTCGGGGAGATCGCCCGCTACCGGGACGCCGCGATCCTGCCCTGGGAGCTCGGCGCCATGGGCACCCGCTCCTACGACATCACCCGGTACCAGCCCGTCCTCTACGCGGCCCCGTCGATGGGCGAGCTCGTCGACCGGCTCGGCGCCTTCTTCGACGACTTCGACGACGACGTCGCCGCCTGCCTCACCGCCGCCCACGCCGCCGGCACCTCCGACCCCACCACCCCCGACCGCACCGCCAGCACCCCCGCCGACCAGGAGCCCAAATGACCCCCGACGCCACCCTCGCCGACACGAGCGCCACCCCCGACCTCGGGGCCGCCGACACGACGGATGCGACCGCGCCGGCCAGCCGGCTCGGCGGCTGGGACTCGATCGAGTTCTGGGTCGGCAACGCACGGAGCACGGCCGGCTTCCTCGTGTCGTCGTTCGGGTTCAGCTGCACGGGCTACGCCGGCCCGGAGACGGGCGTGCGGGACCGGGTGAGCTACGTGCTCGAGCAGGGCTCGTTGCGGCTGGTGATCACCGGGTCGCTGCGCTCCGACTCCCCCATCACCGCCCACGTCGCCACCCACGGCGACGGCGTGCACGACCTCGCCTGGCTGGTCGACGACGCACCGGCTGCCTTCGCCGACGCGGTGCGCCGCGGCGCCCGGCCCGTCCGGGAGCCGTGGACGGTCGCCGACGAGCACGGCACGCTCTCGCTGGCGACCGTCGGCACCTACGGCGAGACCCAGCACACGTTCGTCGACCGCTCGCAGTACCACGGCCCCTCGCTGGCGCCGGGCTACACCGTCGAGGACCTGCTCCCCGACCCGGTCGGCCCGGCGGTCGGCATCACCGGCGTCGACCACGTGGTCGGCAACGTCGAGCAGGGCGAGCTGGCGACGTGGGTCGCGTTCTACGAGTCGGTCATGGGGTTCCGGCAGATGACGCACTTCGACGACGACCAGATCTCGACCGAGTTCTCGGCGCTCATGTCGACCGTCGTGTGGGACGGCAGCCGCATCGTGATGCCGCTGAACGAGCCGGCCGACGGTCGCAAGAAGAGCCAGATCCAGGAGTACGTCGAGGCCTACGAGGGCCCGGGCGTCCAGCACATCGCCATGGCGACCGACGACATCGTGGCCACCGTCTCCGCGCTGCGCGACCGCGGCGTGCGCTTCATGCGGGTGCCGGTGAGCTACTACGACGACGCCCGCCGCCGCCTCGACGGGGTGGACCTCCCGTGGGAGGACCTGGAGCGGCTGAACATCCTCGTCGACCGCGACGAGCTCGGCTACCTGCTCCAAATCTTCACCGAGACGGTGATGGACCGGCCGACGGTGTTCTTCGAGATCATCCAGCGCAAGGGCGCCCGCGGCTTCGGCGAGGGCAACTTCAAGGCCCTGTTCGAGGCCATCGAGCGCGACCAGGCCCGGCGCGGCAACCTCTGATGG
>DATAGR010000239.1:0-9910 GCA_036263575.1 Aquihabitans sp.
GGCCGGCGGCGGAGGTCTGGGCCCGACCGGGCTCTGCCTTCGTCGCCCGCTTCCTCGGCCACGACAACGTCCTCGACGCCGGCCCCGCCGCCGCCCTGGGCCTGCTCGCGCCGGGCGTCACGGGCGGCGTGGTCGTGCGCGAGGCGGCGATCCGGTTCACGCCCGGGCCGGCACCGACCCCGGGCACCGCTGGCGACCGCTCGCACCAGCCCGCCACGGTCGTCGACGTCCGCTTCCGTGGGGCGACGTCGCACGTGGTGCTCGCCGTGGGCGAGCCGGGCGGCGGCGTCACCGAGCTGCGCGTCCACACGAGCGACCCACCGGCCGTGGGGGCGACGGGCAGCGTGGCGATCGATCCGAGCCACGTGGTCGCGCTCGACGACGCCGGTGTGGCCTTGCTGCGGCCCGCCCCCGAGGTCGCCTGACGACCGGCGCGGGCCTCAGGCCTGGTCTTCGCCCTCGTCCTCGTCGAGCTCCTCCACGCCCTCGGCCATGGCGGCCAGCGCCTCGTCGAGGCCGTCGTAGCGCTCGACCGGCTCCACCGTCCCCTCGTCGGTCGACTCGTAGAGGTCGAACGTGGCCGGCCCGACCCGGTAGAGCAGGAGCGAGCCGTCGTCGGCGAGGAGCATGGCGACGGGATCGCCGTCCGGCGCGCCGTCGACGAGCTCCACCGGCTCGGGCAGCTCCAGGGCCCGGGCGTGGAGCCGGACGAGGTCGAACGCGTCGACCAGGGCCTCGAACCGTCCCAGCTCGAACGCCCCGGACGTCGTGACGGTGACGACGGCGAGGAGGCCGTCGTCGGCCCGGTCGTCGAGGATGCCGAAACTGGTGTCGAGGCCGACGAGCTGGAGCACCATGCCGTCGTCGTGGCCGAGCACCTCGTCGACCCGGGCCAGCTGCTCCTCGGTGGGCTCGGCGAAGTCGAAGTCGAACCCCTCGATGGCCCGGACCTCCTCGGGCCGGAGCACCACCGGGTTCGGGCGGTCCGGCTCGGTGAAGAGCTCGCTGCCCGCCAGCACCTTGTCGGCCCGCAGCTTGTCGGCCGACAGGGGCTTCACGAGTGGCAGCAGCTCGACCTCGGCGTAGAGCTCGGAGAGGAACAGCCTCGAGCCGTCCTCGCCGTCGGGCCCGGCGTCGAGCTCCACGAGGGTGGTGGGCCCGACGACCTCGCCGATCGCCCAGAGCCCCACGACCCTCGACCGGTCGCCCGACCAGAGGAAGCACGGCTGGCCGGCGTCCATCAGCTCCGACCGGTCGCTCGGCTCGAGCGGGAAGCGGAAGACCTGGCCGTACTCGGCGAGGGTCCCGGCGACGTCGAAGCCACCCGGGTCGGCCCGCAGCACCCACCCCCCGATCGGCGTGCCGTCCTCGGTTCGGAGCCGGTCGTCGCTCACGTGGTGCCTCCTGGGTCTGGGCCGTCGGTCGGCGCGCGAGTTCTACCACCGTGCGCCGGCCCGGTCGGCGGGCCGGGGGTCCCGGGGGCCGCCTGAGATCAACGGAAAGGCGCCCGGATCCACCGCCGGACCGCCCACCCGGCGGCACCGGCGGGGTGAACCCGGCGGTCCACGGTTGAGATCGCGTGCGACCTGCCGAAGGGGCGGGGTGGAGTTGACCGTCCTGCGAGCGCGAGCCGTCTGCGAGATCTGCTTCAGCAAGCTGCCGCCCCGCACCGAGGCGTGGTGGGACGAGGCGACCCGCCAGGCGACGTGCGTGACCTGCGAGCGCTACCAGCGCGCCAACCACCCCGACGTGGCCCTCGCCGGCGCGACGCCCGTCGCCGTCTCGCCGGCCGACTCGCCGGTGGTCGACCGCGCGCCCGTGCCGGACGTCGGCTCGGCGGAGGACCCGCCACCACCGCCCGTCGCACCCGTGACCGCGACGCCCCCGGTGCCGGGCATCGAGGTGCCGCCGGGCAACGACCTGCGGGGCCGCTTCGCCCTCGCCCGGGATCGCCGGCTCGTCGCCGTCCCTCGCCCCGAGGCCGGCCCCGACGGCCTGCTCGTGCGCGCCTCGGGGCCGGCGCCGGCCGTCGGCGCCGAGCTGCCGGCCCGGGAGCTGAGCTCGCCGGCGACGACGAGCGGCGACCTGCCGGCTCGCACCGTCGAACGCCCCAAGGGTGCCGGCCGGCGCCGGCTCCAGCGCCGCGACGCCGCCGCGCCGCTCGGGACCGCCCCGTCGGGGCCACCGGCCCCCGATCCCGGCCCGCCCGAGCCGTCGCCCCCGACCCCGCCGCCGCCTCCCGGGCCGCCCACGCCGCCTCCAAGGCCGCCCACGCCGCCTCCCGGGCCGCCGAGCCCGCCTGCTCCCGCGCCGCCGACGCCGCCCGCGCCACCGAGCCCCACCCCACCCGCACCCGTCCCGCCGGCGCCCGCCCCGCCCCCGCCGGGCCCGGGCACGCCGCCCCCGGCGCCGATGGCGCCCACCCCGGTCGACGCCGGCCCGCTGCCGTCGACGGACGAGCAGGACCAGGTGCCGACCGCGGAACCCAGCGCCCCGGTCGAGGCGCCGACGCTGCCGCCGGAGGTGCACCACCCGGCGCCCGCCCCCGCCGCCCTCGGCGAGGAGCTCAGCTCGCCCGAGGACGAGCGCCGGTCTCGATCGGTGACCTCGATCATCGGGCGCCTGCGCGCGGCCGACGACGACGACGACGATGTCGCCGGCACCGAGGGCTCCGCCTTCGACCGGATCCTCGACACGCCGTTGGTGCCGCCCGGCCTGGACCCGGACCACACCCTGCCGCTCGACCGTGGCGACATGGGCGAGGGACGGGTGGGCCAGACCCTCGAGGCGGCGCGCGTGCACAACCTCGAGGTCCTGCACGGCCTCCGCGTGGCGGCCGACGTGGCGCCCATCGACCACCTGGTCGTCGCCGTGAACGGCGTGTGGGTGGTCCACGCCGTGCCGGTGCTGGACGGCCGCCTCGAGAAGCGCGACCTCGGTGACTGGTTCAACGCCGACCCGCGCCTCCACATCGCCGACGTCGATCGCTCGGAGCTCGTGGCCCTCGTCCGCAGCCAGGTCGAGGCGGTCACGACGGCGGTGGCCAGGACGCCGTTCTCCGACATCCCCGTCCGCGGCGTGCTGTGCTTCGGCTCGATCCAGCCGGGGTGGGTCAGCGACCCGTTCGTGATCGACGGCATCTCGGTGACCTGGCGGCGCCGCCTGGTCGAGCCGCTCCTCGCCCCGGTGCTGATCGACGTGAAGAGCCGCACCGCCCTGCTGCACGCGCTGGCCGGCGCCGTCGTGCCCGGCCAGGGCGCGGCGGTCCGGGGCGACGCGACGCACGACGTCGCCGGCTGAGGCCGCGTCGGGCGCCTTCAGGCGCCCGACGGCCCGAGGAGGTCGTCGGGCGCGTCGGCCGGCGGGGCGGTGATCTCCCATCGGCCCCGGTGCTTCTCGAAGCGCCACCACGACCCGGTGCGGGCCAGGCGCAGCTGGAACCCCGGCCCGGTGATGCGGTTGTTGTTGACCGTGAGGACCGACGGGGACACGCCCGCCCCCTCGACGGCGGCGCGCGCCGCAGCCATGGTGGCGAGGGGCGGCCGCCACGGGGCCTCGGCCAGCACGGCCAGCCCGGCCTCGCCGCCGTGCCGCCACGCCAGGGCGCGGTGGGTCAGGTCGCCGCGCGGGCGGCCGTCGCGGTCGGTGGCGACCGGGTGGGGTCGGTCGAGGTCGAGGCCCGAGGCGCTCCGACGGGCCAGGTCGGCCTCGCGGCCGAGCCGGAGCCCGCTGTCCGCGTCGCCTCGCAGCTGGTCGAGGGCGCGCTGGGCGGCGTCGGAGACGAGGGCGAGCAGGCCGGGCGTGTCGAACGGGGCACCGGGGGGCGGGTCGGCCGGCCAGGCGGCCGGCGCACCGGGGTGCGCCGGCACCTCGAGCGGCGGCGGCAGCGGCGTCCGCTCGCGCGCCCACGCCTCGCGAGCCGGTTCGCCAGGGTCGGGCGCGCCGGGTGGCGGCGCCGAGGCCACCAGGGCGTCGAGCTCGGACGGCTCCCGGTCGGGGTCGCCCGAGCCGTCCGGCGAGGCGCCGTCGCCCCGGCCGACCCCGGCCGCTCGCCGCGCTGCCCGCAGCTCCGCGAGCAGCGCCTCCCGCGAGCGACCGCGCAGGGCGAAGAGCTGGAACGGGTCGTCGTCGAGGGCCTCGGCCACCAGGTAGGCGACGGCCGCGGCGTGCTTGCACGGCGAGGCAGGGTCTGGGCACGAGCACCTGGGGGTGAGGTCGCCGCGGCGGGGCAGGAGCTCCACACCCGCCTCGCGGGCGTCGTCGACCACGCCGGGCTCGAGGTCGCCGTCGAGCAGGGCGGCGGTGTGGCCGGCTCGAGCGGCGATGGCGGCGACCACGCGCGCCCACCCGTCGTCGTCGAAGGTCCGGACGGCGATGTGGGTGCGGTAGTCGAGCCGGCGGCTGCCCCGCACGGAGGCGGCCACCAGCCCCGGCTCGAGGACCAGGCTCGTCACCCGGTCCTGGCGGGCGTAGGTGCGGCCGCGTGGGAGGCGGTTGGGGTCGAGCGCGGCGCGCTGCTCCAGGGCTTGGACCCAGGCCCGGCCCCACCACGTGTGCCCGAACTGCTCGGCCATCACGCGCCGCCCTCGTCGGCGCCGAGGGCCACGAGGGCGCGGAGGTCGTCGTCGCCGAGCTCGCCCACCCAGCCCTCGCCGGTCGTGACGACGGCGTCGGCGAGGTCGCGCTTGGCGGTGAGCATCTGGGCGATGCGGTCCTCGACGGTGCCCTCGCAGATCATCCGGTGCACCTGCACCGGCCGCTCCTGGCCGATCCGCCACGCCCGGTCGCTGGCCTGGTCCTCCACCGCCGGGTTCCACCAGCGGTCGTAGTGCACGACGTGGGTGGCGCGGGTGAGGTTCAGCCCCGTGCCGCCCGCCTTCACCGAGATGACCAGCACCGGCGTCTCGCCCGACTGCAGGCGGTCGACCATGGCCTGGCGCTGGGCCAGCGGCACCGAGCCGTGGAGGAACTCGACCGGCCGGTCGGGGCGGCCCAGGTGCTGCTGGAGGAGGTGGCCCATGGTCACGAACTGCGTGAACACCAGGACGGACTCGCCCTCGGTCACGATGGTGTCGACGAGCTCGTCGACGGCGTCGAGCTTCCCGGACCGGCCGGGCAGCGGCCCGCCCTGGCGGAGGAACTGCGCCGGGTGGTTGCAGATCTGCTTCAACCCGCTCAGCAGCTTGAGGACGAGGCCGCGGCGGGACATCCCCTCGGCCTGCTCGACCTGGGCCATGACCTCCTCGACCATGGCGGCGTAGAGCGTGGCCTGCTCGGTGGTGAGGGCGACGACGCGGTCGGTCTCGGTCTTGGGCGGCAGCTCGGGGGCGATGCCCGGGTCGACCTTCCGGCGCCGGAGCACGAACGGCCGGACGAGGCGGGCCAGGGCGGCCGCCGCCTCCGGGTCCTGGTCGCGCTCGACGGGCACCGCGACCTCGTGGCGGAAGCGGTCGAGCGGGCCGAGCAGGCCGGGGGTCGTCCAGTCGAGGAGGGCCCACAGGTCGACGAGGCGGTTCTCGACCGGGGTGCCCGTGAGCGCGAACCGCGCGTCGGCCGGGATGGCGCGAAGGGCGCGGGCCGTGCGCGACATCGGGTTCTTGATGGCCTGGGCCTCGTCGGCCGCCACCAGGCCCCAGGGCACCGCGGCCAGCGCCTCGGCGGCGCGGCGCACGGTGCCGTACGTCGTGACCACGATGGCGTCGGCAGGGATGTCGTCGAGGTTGCGGCTGCTGCCGTGGAAGCGGACCACCGGCACGGACGGCGCGAAGCGGGCGGCCTCGCGCGACCAGTTGGCCACGACCGACACCGGGCACACCACCAGGGTCGGCCCACCCACCGACCGCCGCAGGAGGTGCAGGGCCAGCAGCTGCACCGTCTTCCCGAGGCCCATGTCGTCGGCGAGGATCCCGCCGAAGCCGATCTCCGCCATGTTGGCCAGCCACGACACGCCCTGGCGCTGGTACGGCCGCAACTCGGCCTGCAGGTCGGCCGGCGGCTCGACGTCGCGCTGGACGGCCGCCCGGCGCAGCCGCTCGCCGAGGGTGGCGATCGGGCCCTCGACCGTCGCCGACACGGTCTCGCCGGCGACGACGAGGTCGCCGCCCAGCGCGGCGGCGAGGGCGGCGCCGGCCGAGACCTTGTGCCGCTGCCGCAGGCGCGTGAGCCGCTCCGGATCGGCCCGGACCCAGCGCCCGCGCAGGCGCACGACGGACCGCTTGGCGGTGGCCAGCTCGCGGAGCTCGTCCTCGGTGAGGCGCTCGCCGTCGACGGTGGCCGTCCACCGCAGCTCGCAGAGCCCGTCGAAGCCGAGCCCGGCGGCACGGTCGGCCGTGGGCGCGGCGCTGGTCACCGTCGGCGCGACGTGGACGGGGGCCAGCAGGCCCGCCGGCCACAGGACGTCGAGCCCGCTGCCGGCGAGGTCGTCGGCCGTGGGGCCGAGGAGGTCGTCGACCTCCTCGGTGGCCAGCTCGAGGGTGTGCGGCCGGGCCTCGGCGAGCAGTCGCCCGATGGGCCCCCACACCCGGGCCGCCCGGCGGAGCGTCAGCAGGACCTCCTCCTCCACGCCAGCGCCGAACCGGGCGGCGACCGCCCGCGGCGCCGCCCACAGGTCGGCGGCGTCGAGGACGAGGCTGGGGTCCAGGCGGCTGGCGATCTGCAGGACGGCACGGAACCCCTCGCCGTCGCGTTCGGGCCCGCCGTCGCCAACGTGGCCGCCGTCCCCGACGGAGCCGTCGGCGGCGCTCGCCTCGGGCTCGACCGGCTCGGCGACGTCGGCGTCTCCGGTGTCGACGCACAGGGAGACGACGACCTCGCTGGTGGTCGACGTTGCGGTGGCCGCCAGCCAGCTGGTCGAGCCGCCCACGACGACGCGAGACGGGCTGGCGAAGGCCGCATGCCCGGCGGCGTCGGGCGCGGCTGCGGTCCGGACGTAGGCGTCGGCGACCGCGTCGCGGAAGCGGGCCAGCAGCCACGGCGGCGAGGCCACCCGGCGCGGCGCCGCGCCGCGCAGCTCGATGGCGTGCGCCGGCGCCGGCAGGGCGGCGGCCAGGCCGTCCCAGTGGCGCAGGTCGGCGGCATCGAGCGGGCCGACGCGCCACACGTCGGTGCCGTCGGCCTCGGCGGCCGGGAGGAGCCGGCCGCGAGCCACCAGCTGGAGGGTGGACCGGGCGGCGTGGGCCCACGCGTGGACCGACGGGCAGCACGGGGCGCCCGCGGGTAGCGCGGCCAGGGCGTCGATCGCGTCGGCGATCGGCACCCACGTGACCGGCACGGTCCGCCGCCGGAGCCGACCGCCGGCCTGGACCACCAGGGCCAGGCCGTCATCGCCCGGGTCGGTGCCGAGCGGCCCGCTGGGGGCCGAGGCGTGGTGGTGCTGCCAGAGCGCCAGGCGCCCGTCGCGCGCCAGGGCGCCGGGCACGTACGTCGCCTCCGTGCCGGCCCGCGAGAGGAGCTCGGCGGTGGGGGACATCCCCACGACGCTAACGGGGCGAACGCCCGTTCCCGCCGGGCCGAGCCCGGCGGGAACGGGGAGGGATCAGCGCCCGGCGGCCGCCTTGCGCGTGTTCGACGCCGCCTTCTTGGCCGTGCCGGTGGTGCGCTTGGCCGACGCCTTCGCGGTCCGGCCGGTCGTGGTGGCGGCCCGCTTGGCGGTGGTGGTGGTGCGCTTGGTCGACGCCTTGGCGCTGCGGCCCGTGCTCTTGGCCGCCCGCTTGGCGGTGGTGCCGGTGGCCTTGGCCGAGGCCTTCGCCGTGCGCCCCGTCGCCTTGGCCGAGGCCTTGGCGGTGCGCCCCGTGCTCTTGGCCGCCCGCTTCGCCGAGGTGGTGGTGCCCTTGGCGCCGGAGGTCGCCGCCCCAGCCGTCTTCTTGGCGGCCCGGCCGGCGGAGCCCGCCGTCGCCGAGGCGCCCTTGCCGGCGGCCTTGCCGGTGGAGCGGGCGGTCTTCAGCGCCCGGTCGGTGGTGGCCTTGCCGGTGTCGCGGGCCTCCTTGGTGGCCTTCGTGATCCGGTCGGCGACCTCGGCGGCGCCGCCGCGCACGTTGGCGGCCGCCCGCTTGGTCTGGCTGTTGCCGCGAGCGGTGCTGGTCGGCTTCTGCAGGCCGGTGACCCGGGCGATGACGTCCTGCAGTGCGGAGACGCCGCCCTGGGCCACGCCGCTCACCGTGTCGGACACCCGGTCGACCATGCCGGCCCCGGTGTCGGAGATGACGTTGCCGGGAGGCGTGTCGGGCGAGCGCGGGTGCGGGTGGGTCGGGGCGCCCTTGCGGGCCTCCTCCATCGCATCGCCCAGCTCGCCGAGCGCCTTGCGGCCCAGTTCGTCGCGGACCTTGGGGAAGTACTCGTCCTCCTCCTCCTCGACGTGGTGGCGCACGTTCTCGATGAGGACGGTGACCTTGGCGTCGAAGCGCTCGTGCTGGGGGTCCATCCCGTCGAGCTCGTCGAGCACCCACTTCACGACGTGGTGCTCCTCGAGGCTCTCGAGGACGATGTCGTCGGTGTCCGGGACCGTCGCCCGGGTCACCGGGTAGAACAACATCTCCTCGATGGCCGCGTGCTTCGACAGCTCCTCGATGATGCGGTCGACGATGTCACGCTTCTCGGTGTACGCCTCGTCGCCGGCCTTCTCGAAGCGCTTGAAGAGCTTCTCGACGGTCTTGTGGTCGTCCTTGAGCAGGGTGATCGCATCCATGGCGGCCGCGCCTACCCCGCCCATCCGGGTGATGAACCCCGTGGCGCCATGCCACCCAATGGGGTGAGGGTCGCTCAGGTGGTCCACCGTCGCCTCCTGCACGCCGAGCCGACGCACCGTCGGCCCGCCCCGTCGGCCACCATGGGCACCCACCCACGCACGGAGGACCCATGCTCGCCGAGCAGATCCAGGCCGACCTCACCACCGCCATGAAGGCACGCGACCAGCTCACCGTCTCGGTGCTGCGCATGGCGATCGCCGGCATCAAGGAGGCACGCGTCTCGGGCGACGGCGCCCGCGAGCTGAGCGACGAGGACGTCCTGGCGGTGCTCGGTCGGGAGGCCAAGCGGCGCGACGAGGCTGCCGCCGCCTTCGAGGAGGGCGGCCGCACCGAAAGCGCGGCGAAGGAGCGGGCCGAGCGCGACGTGCTGGCCCGCTACCTCCCGCAGCCGCTCTCGGAAGACGAGGTCGGCGCACTCGTCGAGGAGGCGCTCGCCGAGGGCGGGTTCGACTCGCCGGCGCAGATGGGCCCGGCCATGAAGGCAGCCGTCGCCAAGGTCGCCGGGCGAGCCGACGGCAAGGTGGTGTCGTCGCTCGTCAAGGCCCGCCTTGCCGGGAGCTGAGCGGTCCCGGCCCGGTCGGCGGGCGCTGGGCGCCGACGCCGCCGGGCGGGCCGGCTGGGTGGGCGTGGCGGTGGACGACGGGGGGTTCGCGTCGGCCCACCTGCACGCGACGCTCGCCGGCCTGGTCGCCGAGGCCGAGGCTGCGGCGCCGACCGCGCTGGACGGCATCGGGGTCGACATCCCCATCGGGCTGGTGGACGCCCGCACCCGGTCGGCGGACGTGGCCGCCCGCGCCTACGTCGGGCCCCGTCGCTCGAGCGTGTTCCCGGCGCCGCACCCCGCCGTCGTCCACCTCGACGACCACGCTGAAGTGAACCGAGCGCTCGTCGCCCTCGGCCGGCCGCGCATCAGCGTCCAGGCCTTCCGCCTCTTCCCCCGGGTCCGCGAGGCGACGGCGCTGGCCGCCGACGCGAGGGTCGTCGAGGTGTTCCCCGAGGCGTCGTTCCGCGCCCTGGCCGGCGAGCCGCTCCTCGCGGCCAAGAAGACGTGGGACGGCCAGGCGCTCCGCCGGGCGCTGCTCGCCGGCGCCGACCCGCCCATCGCCCTGCCCGACCGCCTCGGCGCTGCGGGCTCGGTCCCGGTCGACGACGTGCTCGACGCCGCT
>DATAGR010000240.1:0-2077 GCA_036263575.1 Aquihabitans sp.
ACGGCCGCCGTCGCCGGTCGCGAACCACCCGTTCGGGTGGACCGGGCGCCGGTCAGCGCTCGGGCGGGCCCTCGACCGCCGCCAGGCGCGCCGGGTCGCTGAAGGCGGCGTTGACGGCCTCGACGCCCCGACCGAGCAGCACCCGGCTCGCGGCGCCCGCGGCGTCGCCGTCACCGGCGGCGACGGCGTCGGCCACGGCCCGGTAGTCCTCGAGGTGCACCCACTCGCTCGCCAGCAGCGACGGCAGGAGCGGCCGGACCGCCGCGGCCACGGCTCGCAGGGTGTTGAAGGCGAGCCGGTAGGCGATGTTGTCAGCGTCCACCACCACCGTCTCCCAGAACCGGAAGCCGAGATCGCCCCACCGCGCGGGGTCGCCGTCGGTCGCCTCCATCTCGTCGACGATGCCGGCGAGCACCCGCCCGGTGCCGGCCGGCGATCGCTCGGCGCACCAGCGGGCGGCGTCGGCGCCGATGACCGTTCGCAGCTCCATGATCGAACGGGCCACGGCGGGATCGAACGCCCGGCCGTCGCGCACGAGGAGGACCGGGAGGAGGGCGAGGCCCGCCGACGCCCGCCAGTCGAGGACGTGCACGCCGCCGCCGTGCACGATCTCGACGAGGTCCATCTGGCGGAGCCGCTGGAGCGCCTCGCGCACGGCCTGGCGGTTGACCCCGGCCTGCACCGCGAGCTCGCGCTCGGCCGGCAGCTGCGACCCGGCGGGCCGCTCGCCCGACAGGATCGCGTCGAGCAGCCGATCGAAGAGCTGATCGGCCACCGACTGGCGGCCGACGTGCGAGGTCCCCACACCGCCAACGCTACCGGCGGGTCGGGAGCGGTCGGCATCGCCGCCGGGCCGCCGCCCACGACCGCCACCGGCGGTCGTGGCAGGCTGCGGGCGTGTACGAGGAACGGCCCACCGCCCTCGCCGGTGCGGTGGCCTGGACCCGGTCCGGCGTCGCGGGCGAGGCCGTGCTCGTCCTGCCCGACGGGTGCATGGACCTGCTGTGGCTGGACGATCACCTCGTCGTCGCCGGCGCCGACCAGCAGGCGTACGAGGCCGCGGCCGACCACCCCGCCGTGGTGTCCGGCGTGCGGATCGTCCCGGGGACGGCGCCTGCGCTCCTCGCCACCCCGGCCCACGTCCTGCGCGACCAGCGCGTGCGGCTCGACGACCTCTGGGCCGGATCGGTGGTCCGACGCCTCGAGGACGCCGTCGCCTCCAGCGGCCCCGATCCCCGCCGCGGCCTCGAGGCGGTGGCCACCGCGCTCGCCGCGACGGCCGACCCGGTCGCGCCGGTGGTCGCCGCGGTCGTCGCCGGGCTGCGGGCCGGTCGCCCCGTCGCCGTCGTGGCCGACGAGGTCGGCCTCAGCTCACGCCAGCTCCAGCGGCGGGCCCTCGACGCGTTCGGCTACGGCCCCAAGGTGCTCGCCCGCGTGCTGCGGCTCCAGCGGGCGCTGACCGGTGCCCGCACCGGGATCCCCTTCGCCCAGGTGGCGGCGACCACCGGGTACGCCGACCAGGCCCACCTGGCGCGCGAGGTCCGGGTCCTGACGGGCACGACGCTCGGCCGCCTGGTCGGCTGACGAGCCCGCCGCACCCGCCGCTCGTCAGCCCGCCGCCGTCGGCAGGGGCGCGAAGAGGTCGATGCCGTTGCCGTCGGGGTCGTGCACGACGGCGTAGCGCTGGCCCCAGAAGGCGTCCCACGGCGGGAGGTGGCCGTCGTGCCCGGCGTCGACGAGCCGCACGTAGGTCGCGTCGACGTCCGCCGGATCCTCGCAGGCGAAGGCCAGCGACATCCGGCCCGTCCCGGGCGTCCACCCGGGATCGAAGGAGCGGATCGTCTCCACCGTGTCCCACGCCAGGCGGGTGCCGCCGGGGAGGGTCGCCTCGACGTGCGGCTCGGCGTCGGCGCCCGCGGGGACCTCGATGCCGAGCAGGCGGTAGCAGGCGAGCGAGCGGGCCATGTCGTCGACGACGAGGCCGATCAGGTCGAAGCGCGGGGTCATGGGCGAGACGCTACGAGGGCCGTCGGCGCCCGTCTTGGACGGATCGGACGTCGCGACCTGGGTGCGGGCG
>DATAGR010000241.1:0-3141 GCA_036263575.1 Aquihabitans sp.
GTGCGGGCCCGCTCGACCTCTCGCGTCGCCCGGGAGAGGAAGCGGAGCTCGCCGCTCTCCAGGATGAGGCGGGTCTCCACCAGCTTGAAGAGGAGCACCTCGAGGAGCTCGCGCTCCCGTTCGAGTACCGATGCGATCTGCTCCATGCCCGACCTCCATCGGCCGGATGGAGGGTCGGGTGAGGCGTTCGGCCCATGTTTCGGGTCCCGGGTGTGCGATCCTGCGGGGGTGATCGTCGACTGCGGCGTGTACCGCCACGGCGCCCGGGAGGGCCGGGTCGAGCTCGAGGAGGCCGGGGCCGCCGCGGCGCGCGGCGACGGCTTCGCCTGGATCGGCCTCCACGACCCGTCGATGGCCGAGCTCGAGGTGGTGGCCCAGCAGTTCAAGCTCCACGAGCTGCTGGTCGAGGACGTCTGCAAGGCGCACCAGCGGGCCAAGTTCGAGCACTACGACGAGGTCGACTTCATCGTCTTGAAGTCGGTCCGGTACGAGCCCGACGAGGTGGCGATCGACGAGATCCAGGTGCTGCTCGGGCACGACTTCATCGTCACCGTCCGCCACGGCGACGCGCCGCCGCTGGGGCCGGTCCGCTCCCGGATGGAGGCCAACCCGGAGCTCACCGCCCGGGGCCCGGCGGCGGTGCTCTACGCGGTCGCCGACCAGCTCGTCGACCAGTACGCACCGGTGGTGGCCGAGCTGGAGCTCGACGTCGACCAGGCCGAGGAGGCGGTGTTCAGCGACGCCCGCGACAACCCCGGTGAGCGCATCTTCGGCCTGAAGCGCCAGGTGCTCGAGCTGCTGCGCAACCTGGTGCCCATGGAGCAGGTGCTCGAGCAGCTCCAGCGGCCCGACGCGACCGTCGCCGACGACGACCTCGACAACTACTTCCGCGACGTCGCCGACCACCTCCACCGCACCCTCAGCCAGGCCGAGGTGCTCAGGGACCTGCTGACGGACGCCCTGAACGCCAACCTGGCCCAGGTCAGCGTCCGCCAGAACGAGGACATGCGGACCATCTCGGGGTGGGCGGCGCTCATCGCCGCCCCCACGCTGCTCGCGGGCATCTGGGGCATGAACTTCCGCCACATGCCGGAGCTGGACTGGACCCTCGGCTACCCGCTGGCGCTGGGCTCGATGGTCGCCGTCGTGCTGTTCCTGTTCCGCCGGTTCCGCCGCTCCGGCTGGCTCTGAACCCCGTCGACGGGCGGGTGCCAGGCCAGCAGGGCGCCGGCGCCCACGGCGAGGCCAAGGGCCAGGGCCGTCGTGGCCCGGTCCAGGGCGTAGGGCAGCGACGTCGGCAGCACGGCGCGTGCCACCACCTCCCGCCGCAGCACCGCCCAGGCAGCCAGCGTGGCCACCGCGACGGCCAAGGCGACGAGCCGGACCCGGGCCCGGCGGGCGGTCGCCGCGACCAGGGCCGCGACGGCGCCGACGGCCGGCACGACGGCGCCCAGCACGTTGCCCCCGGCGCCCGGGGGGATCGCCCGCCACTCGGCCCACCCGACGAGCGCGGCGAGGACGCCGATGCCGCCGAGCGCCAGCGCCACGGCTGCGTGCGGCGCCCGGCCGCGGCGCCGGACGGCGACCACCCCCGCGACCAGCAGCCCAACACCTGCGAGGAGCCCGAGCGCGGCCCACGGGACGGGGCTCGGCCCGTCGAGCAGGAGGAGCTCGCCGCGCACGACGGTGGGCCTGCCGTCCACCTCGAGCGGGACGCTCCACGTCCCGTTCGGGCCGCCGAGGTCGACGCGCCCGGCGTCGTCCACGGCTCGTGGCTCGCGCGGGAGCATCCAGTGGATGCGGTGGTCGTGCCAGGCGTAGCGGCCGCCGCTCGCCACGACCTGCCACTCGGGGTCGTCGCCGACCGTCGCACCTGCGCTGCTCCCGTAGCGGTCGTCGTTGGCCGCGGCGGCCGCCGACCGCTCGTTGCGCTCGACCGTGCCGTCGGGCCGGAAGCGGAGGTAGGGGCGGGTCCGGCCGTCGTCGCCCGACTCGTAGTCGGGCACCACCACGGTGTGGTCGCCCGTCACCCGAAGGTCGAGGAAGGCATCGCCGCCGACCACGGCGAGGTCGACGCCGGCCGGCAGCGCCGGGCGGACGGACAGGATCCGGGAGCGGTAGTCCGTCGGCCGGGCCGGGTCGGCGGCGGCGGGTGCGGCGGGGCCGAGCAGCGCAGCGGCGAGCACGCCCAGGGCGACGGCCGATCGGCGCGGCAGACCGGCGCGCCCACCGCCGATCCGGTCTCGGCGGCTCACGATCGGTCCGGCCCGCCTCCGGCGCCGGTCGACCCGCCACCGCCGGCGCCGCTCGGGCGACGGGCGAAGGCCACGGCGGTGATCGCGCCGGCGACGAGCAGGAGCCCGCCGACGACCCAGGCGATGGTGGCCACCCCGTCGTCGTCCCCGCCGTCGTCGGCCGCGGCCGGTGCCGTGCGCCCGCTCGCCGATGCGTCGCCGTCGGCGGACTCGGTGGTCGTCGTGTCGGGCGCGGTGGTGGTGGTCTCGGCCGCCGTGGTCGTGGTCGCCTCGGGGGCTGCGGTGGTGGACGGGCCGGTCGTCGGCACGGGGGCGTTCGGGTCGGGCGGGCCCACCTCGACCGAGGGTGCCGGGCGGCTGTCCTCGGCTCCGGTCTGGATCCAGTCGATCGAGCCGGTCTCGCAGGTCTGGATCATCGGGAACCGCAGGGTGGCGCCGACGTCGTCGGGCACGGTGAAGCGGACCTGGAACGTGTCGGGCTGGTCGTCGGGCAGCGGTCCGCCGCGGTAGCTGACGACCCGGTCGGCGACCGCGCCCGTCCAGCCCGCCTTGTCCACGGGGCGAGCGTCGGCCACGCCGTCGGGGACCTGTAGCTCGAGGGCCACCGTTGGGGAGCCGTCGCAGCCGTGCTCCACCTCGAAGGCCACGGTGGCCTCGGACCCGGCCGGCACGGTCTGGACCTCGGGCTCGACGTGGGCGGCGGTGGGGCCGGCGAGCGCGGCGGTGGCGATCAGGGCCACCGTCGCAGCGGTGAGGGCGCGGGTCGGGAGGGGCACGGTCGGTTGGTCGCCCGGGCCGCCGCCGTGGTTCCCGAGGCGTGGTCGGCCGTCGTCGCAGTTGGCCGTGCCCCGGGAGGTGGGGCCATGCTGGACGGCGTGGACGACCT
>DATAGR010000242.1:0-6793 GCA_036263575.1 Aquihabitans sp.
GAGGAGCCGCTGACCGCCCGCCTGGCCGAGGCGGAGGCCGCCCGGCGCACCGCCGAGGCGTCGCTGGACGACGCCGAGGAGGTCCTGCGCCAGGCCGAGGCCGACCGCCACACCTGGTCGGCCCGAGCCGACGCCCTTGCCCTCGCCCTGGACCAGGCTCGGGCCCGGGCCGGCGCCGAACGGCTCGCCGCCGTCGACGGCGGGGTGGGCACCCTGCTCGACGTGGTCGACGTCGACCACGGGTGGGAGGCGGCCTTCGAGGCCGCCGCCGGCGAGGCCATCGCCGCCGTGGTCGTCGACTCGGTCGACAGCGGCCGCCGGGCCCTGGCCGAGCTGCACGCCGGCGACGCCGCCGGTGCCGTGCTCGCCCTCGGCGCCGGCCGCACCGGTGCGTCCCGGTCGGGCACCGACGCGGTGCGCTCGCACGTGCGCGGCACCCGGCCCGGCGTCGACGCCCTGCTCGACGCGCTGGTGGGCGGTTGCGTGGCGGTCGACGACTGGCCGTCGGCCGTCGACGCGGCCCTGGTCCACCCCGACGCCGTCGTGGTCACCCGCCACGGCGACCGCTTCGGCCCGACCGGCTGGCGCGTGGGCGCGGCCGGCTCCGGCGCCACCGGCGCCGCCCTCGACGAGGCGCGGGCTCGGGCTGGTTCCGCCACGGCCGCCGCCGCCGGGGCCCGCAACGCGGTCGCCGCCGGCCGCACCGCCGTGCGCGAGGCCCGCCAGGCCGAGGTCGACCTGTCCAAGGAGCTCGACCGCAACGCGTCGCGCCGCCGTGCCGCCGCCGAGGCGCTGGCACGGGTCGAGCACGACCGGACCGACGGCGACGGCGAGGTCGACGCGCTCGCCGCCCACGTCGCCGAGCTCGAGGAGCGCGCCCGCCGCGACGTCGACCGGGTCGGCGAGCTCGAGGCCCGGCTCCCGGCGCTCGAGGCCGAGGAGGCGGCCGTCGCCGAGCAGGGGCGGGCCATGGCCGAGGCCCGCAACCGCATCGACGAGCGGGCCCGTGCGGTGAGCCGCATGCGCAGCGAGCTCGACGTGCGGGCCGCCGGCCTGGAGGAGCGACGCCAGTTCCTGGAGCGGCGCTCGGCCGAGATCGACCAGCGCCTCTCGCGCCACGCCGTGGAGCGCAAGCAGGCGGCGGAGCGCCGCGTCGAGCTGGACCGGCGCGCCCGCGCAACGGCCGCGCTGTCGGCGTTCGTGGCCGAGCGGGTCGAGCTGGTCGAGGGCGAGCTGGAGGTCCTCCGTGAGCGGCGCCGGCAGCAGTCGGCGGCCACGCGCGAGGTCACCACCCACCTCGAGACGACCCGTCGCGAGCGCTCCGCCGCCGAGCGCTCGCTCACCGAGCTGCGCGAGCGCGCCCAGCGGGCCGAGATCGACGAGGCCGAGGTGAAGCTGCGGCTGGAGAACGCGGTCGAGGCCCTGCGCCGGGAGCTCGACCTCGAGCCGGAGGCGGCCATGGCGGCGCCGGCGCCCGAGCTGCCGGAGGGCGTGTCCGGCCCGGCCCGGGTCCGAGAGCTCGAGCGCGAGCTGCGGATCATGGGGCCCATCAACCCGCTCGCCCTCGAGGAGTTCGAGGCGCTGCAGGAGCGCCACGAGTTCCTGCAGGGCCAGCTGGAGGACGTCAAGTCGTCGCGCCGCGACCTGTCGAAGGTGATCCGGGCCATCGACGCCGAGATCGTGAGCGTCTTCGCCGCCGCCTTCGCCGAGGTGTCGCTGAACTACGTCGCCCTCTTCGAGACGCTGTTCCCCGGCGGCAAGGGCCGGCTCAAGCTGACCGACCCCGAGAACCTGCTCGACACCGGCATCGAGGTCGAGGCCAGGCCCTCGGGCAAGAACGTCCGCAAGCTCTCGCTGCTCTCCGGCGGCGAGCGATCGCTCGTGGCGCTGGCCTACCTCTTCGCCGTGTTCCGTGCCCGCCCCAGCCCCTTCTACGTGATGGACGAGGTCGAGGCCGCCCTCGACGACGTCAACCTCTCCCGCTTCCTCGGCCTCGTGCAGGAGTTCCGCGACGACGCCCAGCTGATCATCGTCAGCCACCAGAAGCGCACCATGGAGGCCGCCGACTGCCTGTACGGCGTCACCATGCAGCCAGGCGGCTCGTCGAAGGCCGTCAGCGAGAAGGTCAACGACTAGCTCGGGCCCGGGGCCGGGCGCTCAGCTCGACCGAGGGCAGTTCTGTGCGCCAGCGGGCTGGTACTGCCCTCTGAGGGTGGCGCGGACCGGGTCGAGGGCAGTCGTGTGCGCCAGCAGGCCGGTACTGCCCCCGGGGATGGGTCAGGCGCCGACGTCCAGGCGGGCGGCGACCTGCCGCTCGATGCGGGGGAGTGCTTCGGGCACGAGCAGCGTCGAGTAGCCCATGGCGGCGAGCCCGATGTGGAGCTCGCAGGCCAGGAGGCGGGCGTCGAGGTCGGGGACCGCCACGCCGGTCGCTCCCAGGTGGTCGATGGCTGCGATGCGGACGTCGACCTCGCCGAGCCCGGCGTGCCAGGCCGACCAGAACGTGAGCGTCGCCAGGTCGTAGAGCCAGTCGCCCCACATGGCGCACCCCCAGTCGAGCACCGTGTCGACCCGACCGTCGCGCACGAGGACGTTGGCGTTCAGGAGGTCCCCGTGCACGAGGTGCGGTTGGTCGGGGCAGGCATCGGCGAGGCGGTCGAGCAGGGCGAGGCCGGCGCTGAAGGTGCGGTCGGCGTCGGCCTCCAGCGCGAGCCGCGCCCGCCATCCGCTCGCACGTGGGTGGCGCTGGTCGTCGGCGACGGCGCGCAGGTGGGCGCGCCACGTCGGGTCGCTGCCCCGTCCGGCGGCGTCCCAGTGGCCGCGGCCCTCGACCTCGCCGACCTCGATCGTGCGGAGGGCGTCGAGCACGCCGAGGACCGAGGGCAGGGCGGTGCGCCAGTCGTCGCCGTCGAGCTGCTCCAGTGGCTGGCCCCAGCCCCGGGTGGTGATGGCGAGGTGGCCCCCGAGGGCAGGGCCGATCTGGAGCACCTCGGGGACGGGCAGGACCGAGCCGGCGATGGCCGCCGCCCGCCGGTCCTTCTCGAAGTCCTCGACGTGGGCCCCGAAGCGAGCGACCAGGGCCCGACCGTCGGTCACGTACCCGAACGCGCGCGACCAGGAGCCCTCACCGATGCACCCGACGGGTCCGATGTCGTGGCCGTGATGGCGGCGGAGCGCCTCCGCCGCCTGGTCGACGGTGACATCGGGGGCGGGGCTCACCTCGGTGAGGCTACGGAGGCGACTCGGGTGGCGCGAACCCTCTGATCGGGGAGCCGGATCAGGGCAGCCGGCTGAACCAGAGCTGGGAGAGGGCGGCGGCGAGGAAGAGCACCAGGAGCGAGGCGCCGACGAACGTGCCGGTGATGTCGCGCTCCTCGGTGGTGTAGCCGACCGACGAGCCGATGTCGGCGTACACCGCCGAGAGCTCCTCCTCGGTGGCGGCGGTGAAGGCCCGGCCGTCGGTGTCGTTGGCGATCTTCTCGAGGGCGCCGGGGTTGACCGCGACCGACACCGGGCCCGGCTGGCCCTCGATCTCGATGGTGCCGCCGGCCGTGCCGAACGCGATGGTGGACACCGGGACCTCGGCCTCCTTGGCGGCGGCGGAGGCCTGGGCGTCGGGGCGGCCGTCGGTGGTGGAGCCGTCGCTCATCAAGACGATCCGGGCCGGCACCTCCTCGCCCTCGGCGGCTGCGGGCGCGCTCTTGATGGCCTCGAGCGAGGCGTAGATCGCCTCGCCGATCGCCGTCCGCTCGCCGAGGCGCAACTGGTCGATGGCGGCCAGCAGCTCCTCGCGCTCCTGCGTCGGCGGCACCTTGATCTGGGCGATGCCGTTGAACGTGACGAGCCCGACGTTCAGCCGATCGGGCAGCAGTCGGATGAAGTCCTTGGCCGCCGCCTGCGCGGCTCGGAGGCGGTTGGGGGCGACGTCGGTCGCCTCCATGGAGAGCGACGTGTCGATGGCGACGATGATCGTGGCCCGCTCCCGCGGCACCCGCTCCTCACGAGCGGGCTTGGCGAACGCGCCGACCATGCCGGCCAGCGCCAGCAGCAGGAGGGCGGCCGGGAGGTGGCGCCGCCAGCCGGGGCGCTTCGGCGCGACCTGGTCGAGCAGGGCGAGGTTGGTGAAGCGGACGGCGTAGGAGCGCCGCCGGCGCTGCAGCACCAGGTAGCTGACGGCGAGGGCGGCCACGCCGACGAGCAGCCAGAGCCGCTCGGCGGCCAGGAACTGGAAGGCGAGCACGAGGGTCACCGCGAGCTCCAGCCCGAGCGGCGGGCGTGCACCCGCGAGCGGCGGTCGGCCACGAACCTCACCACGTCGAGCAGCCAGTCGCGGTCGGTGCGCAGGATGAGGTGGTCGACGCCGGCGGTGCGGATGGCGTCGGAGATCTTCGCCCGCTGCTCGGTGGCGGCGGCGGCGTAGCGCGCCCGCACCTTCTTCGAGGCGGTGGGGATCTCGCCGGTCCGGCCGGTTCGCGGGTCGACCACGGCGAGCAGGCCGACGTCGGGCAGCGTGAGCTCTCGGGGGTCGACGATCTCGATGGCGATCGCCTCGTGGCGGGTGGCGACCTGTCGGAGGGGGCGGGCCCAGGTCTCGGGCTCGGCGAGGAAGTCCGACACCACCACGACGAGGCCCCGGCGGCGGGCGGTCGCCGCCAGGCGCCGGAGGGCGAGGCCGAGGTCGACCTGCCCGCCCTCGAGACGCGGCGTGGCGACGAGCTTGTGCAGCGTGGACATGAGGTGGGTGCGCCCGCCGCGGGCGGGCACGACGGTGGGCTCGCCGGGGGTGGCGAGGAGGGCGCCGAAGCGGTTGCCCGTGCGGGCGGTGAGGAAGCCGACGGCGGCGGCGGCGGACACGGCCAGGTCGCGCTTCTCGCAGAAGGCGGTGCCGAAGTCCATCGACGGCCCGACGTCGACGAGCGCCCACGTCTCCAGCTCGCGGTCGGCGATCGTGTCGCGGACGTAGGGGTCCTGGAACCGGGCGGTGACGTTCCAGTCGATGCGGCGGACGTCGTCGCCCGCCTGGTAGCCGCGGGTCTCGCCCAGCTCGGAGCCGTGGCCGGGCACCAGGCCCTGGTACTCGCCGTGCAGCAGCCCGTCGAGCTTGTGGGCTACGGCGAGGTCGAGGCGGCGGAGGACCTCGTCGGGGCCGGTGTGGGTGGTGCGGGGCGGGACGTTCGCCGGGGCGGCGCTCAACGTTCGGAGCCGCCCCATGCGTCGTCGGTGCCGGTGCGGCCGTCGGCGGGCGGCGACCACGCCGGGGCCGGGGCGGCCGGGGTGGCGGGGGCCGGCGGTTGGATCGGCCCGGAGGGGTCGGGGTGGGCCGCCCACGAGGGCCCGGGCGGGACCGGGCCGGGGGCGACGCCGGCCACCGCGCCCGCCGGCGAGGGGCCGGCGGCCGGGCTTCCCCAGGCGCCGGGGGCGGTGGCGGCGCCCACCGGCGGGCGAGCCATCGTGGCCGAGGGGTCCTGCGACGGCGCCACCCGGGGCGCCGGCACCGTGGAGAGGAGGCGACCGAGGACGTCGTCGACGGAGACGTCGCGTGCGAGGGCCTCGTAGCTGAGCACGAGGCGGTGGCGGAAGATGTCGGGCGCCACGTCGAAGACGTCCTGGGGGAGGACGTAGCTGCGGCCCCGCAGCAGCGCCAGGGCCCGACCGGCGGCGATCAGCCCGAGGCTGGCGCGCGGGCTGCCGCCGTAGGAGATGAGCTCGCGCAGGTCGCCCAGCCCGAAGCGGTCCGGCTCACGGGTGGCGAGCACGAGGCTGACGGCGTAGTCGACGACCTCGCGCGCCACGAAGATGCGGTCGGCGGCCACCTGCAGCTCGGCGAGGGCGCCGATCGAGAGCGCCTCACGGGGCTGCGGCGGCGCGACGCCCATGCGCTGGACGATCTCCACCTCTTCGGACGGCGTGGGGTAGTCGACGACGATCTTCATGAGGAAGCGGTCGCGCTGGGCCTCGGGCAGCGGGTACACGCCCTCCTGCTCGATCGGGTTCTGCGTGGCCAGCACGAGGAACGGCTCGGGCACGGGGAAGGTCTGGCCGCCGATCGACACCTGGTGCTCGGCCATCACCTCGAGCAGCGCCGACTGCACCTTGGCCGGCGCCCGGTTGATCTCGTCGGCCAGGACGAAGTTGGCGAACACCGGCCCGAGCTCGACGTCGAACGTCTCCGAGCTGGAGCGGTAGATGCGCGTGCCCATGACGTCGGCCGGGAGGAGGTCCGGGGTGAACTGGATGCGGGTGAACGACCCGCCGACCACGACCGCCATGGTCTCCGCCGCCAGCGTCTTGGCCAGGCCCGGCACGCCCTCGAGCAGGGCGTGGCCCTTGGCGAGGAGGCAGATCAGCAGGCGCTCGACCACGCGGTCCTGGCCGACGATGACCTTCTTGACCTCGAACAGCGTCTGCTCGAGGCGCTCGGCGGCTCCCGCGAAGGCGTCGGAGCTCGTCGGCTGATCGGTCATGTGGTGCGCTCCCTGGGTCGTTCGCTGCCGCCACCGGACCAGCGGGGCGCGAAGCACAGCGTAAAGGTCGGCCCGGCGTTCCCTGTCGCGGTCGACCAAGTCCCCTTAGGCGCCGTTTCGTCGGCGACCGGTACCGTCGCGCCGTGCGCATCCTGGTCGTGGAGGACGAGGTGGAGCTGGCCGAGGCCCTCGCCACCGGGCTCCGTCGCGAGGGCTACGCCGTCGACGTCGCCCACGACGGTCGCGGGGCGGTCGACCGCCTCAGCGTCTCGGCCTACGACCTCGTGACGCTCGACCTCAACCTGCCGGACGTGGACGGGGTCGAGCTG
>DATAGR010000243.1:0-7206 GCA_036263575.1 Aquihabitans sp.
GACGTCCCCCTGACGTCGGCCGCCGAGCCCCGGGTCGCCTGACGACCCGCCGTACCGTCGCCGGGTCCTGGTCGTCCCCCCAGGGCCCGGCGCACGGATCGGTCCACCGTCCCGGCCCGGTCGGGTGCCCGCGGGAGGGCGCCCGAACGGTCCCAGGTCGATCCCGCCCCTCGGCGCCGCCCGGCGCCTCCGCCGACGGTGCCCGAGGTGCGCTCGGTAGCGTGGAGGCGTGAGTCCGCTCCGCTGGCACCACCACCCACCGCTCCGCAGCCCCGTCCTGGTGGCTGCGTTCGAGGGCTGGAACGACGCCGGCGACGCCGCCTCGGGGGCGGCCCGGTGGCTGGCCGACCGCTACGGCGCCGAGCTCGTGGCCACCATCGAGGCCGAGGAGTTCTTCGACTTCACCACCACCCGCCCGATCGTCGAGCACGGCCCCGATCGGCGGCGCACCATCACCTGGCCCGACACCGAGCTGTGGGCCGCCACCACCGACGCCGGCCACGACCTGGTGGTGCTGGTGGGCCACGAGCCGCACCTGCGCTGGCGCACGTACTGCAAGGCCGTCCTCGACGCCGCCACCCAGCTCGACTGCTCGCTCGTGCTGACCCTCGGCGCGCTCCTGTCCGACATCCCCCACACCCGCCCCACCGCGGTGTCCGGTTCGGCCGACGACCCCACCCTGGTCGAGCGCCTCGACCTCGTGCCGTCCAGCTACGAGGGCCCGACCGGGATCGTCGGGGTGCTGCACGCCTCGTGCAACCAGGCCGACCAGCCGTCGGCCTCGCTGTGGGCCGCGGTGCCCACCTACGTGTCGGGCGCGCCGTCGCCCAAGGCCACCCTCGCCCTGGTCGAGCGGACGAACTCGATCCTCGGCCTCCACCTCCCCACGACCGACCTGCAGATCGCCACCGCCGCGTACGAGCGCCAGATCGACGAGCTCGTCGCCGCCGACGAGGACACCGCGGCCTACGTCGCCAGCCTCGAGGAGGCGGCCGACGACGGCGACGAGGACGACGACGACCTCGACGCGCTGGTCGCCGACCCCGCGGCGCTGGTCGAGGAGGTCGAGCGCTTCCTGCGCGGCGACTGACCTCGATCCCCGACGGGGGCGGGGACGGGGGGCGCGCAGCGGGCGGTAGGGTCACCGGCCATGCCCGGCCCCGCCAAGCGCGTCCGTGACCTGGTGCGGAGCTCGCCGTTCCTGGCCCAGACCACCCAGTCGGCGTGGATCGTGGCCCAGCGGGCGCTGCGCCCGACCAAGATCCGCCGCCACCTCGCCGAGCACGACCGACTCCGGGTGATGATCGGTTCCGGCCCCACCGAGGTCGACGGGTGGCTGTCCACCGACCTCATCCCGTCGCGGCCCGACGTCGTGTACCTCGACGCCTCGGAGCGGTTCCCGTTCGACGACGGCTCGGTCCACCGGATCCACACCGAGCACATGATCGAGCACGTCGACCACGAGACCGGGCGGCGCATGCTCGCCGAGTGCGCCCGGGTCCTGGCCCCCGGCGGCCGGATCCGCATCGCCACGCCCGACTTCGACCGGGTGGTCGCCCTGGCCGGGCCGGTGGACCCGGAGGTGGCCGAGCTGTTCCGCCGCTCGAACCTGCGCAACGGCCTCGACGAGGAGGCCGCCGCCGACCCGGTGTACGCCGTGAACCGCCTCTTCTCCGAGTACGGGCACCGCTTCCTCTACACCGAGTCGCTGCTCACCCGGGAGCTCCAGGCGGCCGGGCTCCGGCAGGTGCGGCGCTACGAGGTTGGCGAGTCCGACGACCCGGAGCTGGCCGGCGCCGACCACCACGGCGAGCAGATCGACCCGGGCTGGAACCGCTACCAGACGCTCGTGCTCGAGGCCGTCAAGCCGGCCTGAGGGCTCAACCCTGCCAGGGCGGGTCGCGCGGCTCGTCGAACCAGACCGGGGCCGGGTTGCCCTCGATGGCCGAGAAGGCCAGCTCGCCCCACTGCTCGAAGCCGGCCAGCGGCGTGGGAAGGTCGTCGCGCCCGAACCAGCCGGCACCCCGGGTCTCGAGCGGGTGCGGGGTCAGCTCGCCGCCGACCGCCCGGCAGAGGAACACGAGGGAGTAGAGGGGCACCCGGGTGAAGCCGAGGCGGAGCCCGTCGAGCACCGCCACGAGCCCGGTGACCTCGCAGTGGATGCCGGTCTCCTCGGCCACCTCCTTCACCGCCACCTCGGCCGGCGAGTAGCCGATGTCGGCCCAGCCGGTCGGGTACAGCCACACGCCCGAGTCGGACCGCTGGATGAGCAGGATCTGGCCCTGGTCGTTGCCGACCACGGCGCCGACCGCGACCTTGGGCGTGACGTAGCCGGGGACGCCCTTGCCGACGCCCTTCAGCCACTCCTCCACCAGCATCTCGCGGTCGACGTCGGTGTCGATGGCGTGGCGGATGTCGGCGGCGACGGCGAGGACCTCCTCGAAGCGCTCCCGCTCGTAGAGGTTCTCGGTGAAGCCGAGGCCGGTGCGGGCGATGCCCGAGAGGGCCTCGGCCCACCGCAGCAGGTCGGTCTCGGTGATGGGCGGTCGCGCCATGCGCGGACCTTAGTGGCGCGCCGGCGGACGACCGCCGCCCCGACAGGTGGGTCGCGGCCTCACGTGACGGCGTGCAGCAGGGCCCGCTCGAGCTCGCGGCGGAGGACGTCGTCGGTGACGAGCGTGCCGTCGAGGTGGGTCACGTAGAACGCGTCGATCACGATGTCGCCGAGCGTCTGCGCCTTGACGACCCGCACGTCGACGTCGAACTCGGCGAAGGCGCGAGCCACCCGGTACAGCAGGCCCATGCGGTCCGGGGCCTGCAGCTCGACCACCGTGGCGCTGGCCGACGCGGCGTCGTCGAAGCGAACCGTCGGCGGGGGCAGGCGCGGGGTCGGCGTCCGGGACCGGTAGGTGCGGCTGCGCTCGGCCAGGCGGGCCTCGACGGCGAGGCGGTGGTCGAGCGCGGCCTCGACGTGGGGCACCACGCGGTCCCACGGGACGACGGAGCCGAAGCGCGACGTCACCCGGAACTGCTCGACCGCCATGCCGTGGTCGCCGGCGGCGTCGGCGGCTCGCACGTCCAGACCGTGGAGGGCGAGGACGCCTGCGACCCGGCTGAAGAGGCCCTGGCGGTCGGGGGCGACGACCGTCAGCACGTCGCCGTCGCCGGTCACGACGCGCTCGCCGGCGGCCATGAGGGCGCGCTGGTCGGCGTCGGGGAACTCGGCGGTCACGAGGGAGGCCGGGTCGCCGCCGGCCAGGTGGTGGTCGACCCGGCGCACGAGGTCGCGCACCAGCTCGGCCTTCCACGAGCCCCACGCCGCCGGACCGGTGGCCAGCGAGTCGGCCTCGGTGAGCGCGGCCAGGAGGTGCAGGCGGCGCCGGTCGCCCACGGCCTCCGCCACCGCGGCGATGGTGGCCGGGTCGGAGAGGTCGCGCCGGGTGGCGGCGTCGGGCAGCAGCAGGTGGAGGCGGACCAGGTCGACGAGGACCGCGGTGTCGTCGGCGTCGAAGCCCATCCGGGGGCCGATGACCTCCACCAGCGCCATCCCGACGTCGGTGTGGTCGCCGGGCCGGCCCTTGCCGATGTCGTGGAGCAGGGTGCCGACGAGCAGCAGGTCGGGGCGGTCGACGCGGTCGGCGAGTCCGGCCGCGTTGGCCGTCGCCTCGAGGAGGTGCCGGTCGACGGTGAAGCGGTGGTACGCGTTGCGCTGCGGCCGGTGCCGGACCGGCTCCCACTCCGGCAGGAAGCGCTGCCACAGGCCGGCGTGGTCGAGGGCCTCGACGACCCGGATGGCGTCGTGGCCACCGGCGAGCAGGCGCACGAAGCGCTCGCGCAGCGCGTCGTCCCAGGGCTCGGGCGGCGCGGGCGACCGGGACGCGAGGCGCTCGAGCGCGGCCCGGCCGAGGCGGGCCCGCTTGCGGGTGGCGAGGATGGCGGCGTCGAGCACCAGCCCCGGCGGCGACGCCGCCGGGTCGCAGCTCGGTTCGACCTGCACCTGCCCGTCGCGCACCAGCAGGCCGGGCGACTTCTCGCGGCTGCGCCAGCCGAGCAGGTTGCTGCCGGTCGACATCGAGGTCTGCACGCGGTCCCACGCCTCGTCGCCGATCCACGCCACCGTGCTGGCGGCCCGGGCGAGGTCGGCCATCAGCGCGTCGGCGTCGGTGCCCAGGGCGGCGGCCACGACGTCCTGGTCCTGCAGCGTCAGCCGGTCCCCCGCCCGGCCGGTGGCCCGGTGGAGCTCCACGCGCACGTCGAAGAGCACGGCCTCGGCGGCGGTGAGGGCGGCGGCGTCGCCGTCCTCGAGGACGCGCCGACCGAGCTCGGCCCAGCGCAGGGCGTGGATGTCCCGCAGGCCGCCCCGCCCCTCCTTCAGCTCCGGTTCGAGGAGGAAGGCGACCTCGCCGTTCTGCTCCTGGCGAGCCTCGACGTTCGTCCGCAGCATCCCGAGGTAGCGCTTGGCGCGCTTGCGCCACTGCGCCGCGGCGGCGCTCGCCAGCTCCTCGGTGAGGCTGGGGTCGCCGGCGAGGTGGCGGACGGTCAGGAGGGACGTGGCGGTGTCCAGGTCGGTGGCCGCCAGCTCCACGGCCTCGCCCACGGTCCGGACCGCGTGGCCGAGCTTCAGGCCCTCGTCCCAGATCGGGTACCAGAGGGCCTCGGCCACCTTGGCCGGGGCCACCCGTCGCCGGTGCAGGAGCAGGAGGTCGAGGTCCGACCCGGGGGCCAGGTCGCCCCGGCCGTAGCCACCGACGGCCACCAGCGCGAGGTCACCGCCGTCACCCGCGCCACCGGCCGCCACCGCGTCGGCGAAGCGGGCCGCGAGCCACGGGTCCACCGCCGCCCGCCAGGCCGCCGAGAACGCCAGGCCCCGCAGCGACGGGTCGGCCCGCAGGCGGTCGCGTTCGGCGGCGAGGGTCACGTCCGGATCCTGGCAGGTCGTCCGGCGCGCCAGGTTTCGCCGATGTGAACGTCCGACGGTGGACCGAACGCGAACGGGGCCGGACCGGCGCATCGCCGGTCCGGCCCCGCAGGCCGTCAGGGGTTGGGGAGGCTCACTCGACGGTCAGCTCGGCGTGCATGCCGTGGACGAAGTGGGGCGGGCCGTCGTTCGGGCCGGGCTCCGGGGGGCCGTCGGGGCCGGCGGCGAGCAGCTTCTCGCCGTCGGCGCCGGTCGGGATCGAGCACATCACGATGTAGCGGCCGGGCTCGCTGAGCGTGCCGTCGCCGACGGCGTTGATCTGCTCGCCACCGGGCATGGCCATGAGGACCGTGGCGGGCGGGCCGCCGCCCAGGATCTTCATCGCCTCCTCCTCGGGGAGGGCGAGGAGCTCCTCGATCGAGCGCTTCTCCTCGTCGGGGAGGCGGAAGGCCACCAGCTCGTGCAGCTCCTCCTCGGCGTCGTTCACGAAGGTCAGCTTGGTGCCGGCCTTCACCTTCTCGGGCAGCTCCTCGAACGCGTAGTCCACGGCGTGGACCTCGAGGGTGCCGCCGGCGGCGTCGGCGTCGGTCGGGGCCGTGGGGGCCGGGGCCTCGGTCGTGGTGGCGCCGTCCTTGGAGGCGGCGGCGTCGTCGCCGTCGTCGCCGCAGGCCGGGGCCAGCACGGCGACGGCCAGGAGCAGCGGGGCCAGGCGGCGGGCCCGACGGACGGCACGGGAGGGACGGACGGGGGTGGTGGTGGGGTGCATCGGGGCTCCTCGGTCGGGTCCGGCCGGGGCGGCCGGGTGGCTGCCGGCCGTGGTGGCCGGTGGGACACCCAGAACGTCGCACCGAGCGCTTTCAATCGGCGTGGAACCCACTTGGAAGCCGCTGCACGCGGCGCTCCGCCGCAGGTCAGGGCGGTCGGCGACCACGTCGCGCCGGGCCTTGACGGGCCTTGCCGGGGCGCTCCGGGGTGACGCCCCAGGGCGGTGGTCGACGCCCGACGGCGCCCGCGCGGCTAGGCCCGGGAGGGGGCGAGGGCGGCGGCGGCCGACCGGGCGGCCACCTGGAACGGGTCGGTCAGCGGCGACACCGAGGGGGCGTAGGCGAGGTCCAGGTCGAGCAGCTCGGCCACGGTGAGGCGGGCCGTGATGGCCGTCGCCATCGTGTCGATCCGCTTGCCGACGCGGTCGGCGCCGATGATCTGCCCGCCCAGCAGCCGACCGGTCCCCCGCTCGGCCATGACCTTGGCGGTCACCGGCTCGGCCCCGGGGAAGTAGCCGGCCCGGCTGGTGGCCTCGGCGGTGCCGGTCACGAACTCGATCCCGGCGGCCCGGGCCTCGGCCTCCGTGAGCCCCGTGCGCGCGACCTCGACCTCGCAGATGCGGGTGACGGCCGTGCCCAGCACCCCCGGGAAGGTGGCGTAGCCGCCGCCGAGGTTCACGCCCGCGACGCGGCCGGCCTTGTTCGCCACCGTGCCGAGGGCGATGTGGACCCGCTCGCGCGAGACCAGGTGGAACGTGTCGGCGCAGTCCCCGGCGGCGTAGATGCCCGGCGAGCTGGTGCGCTGGCGGTGGTCGACCCCGATGGCGCCCTTGGCACCGGCTCGCAGGCCGGCACCGAGACCGAGCGACGCCGCCGGGCGCACGCCGAGGCCGAGGACCACGAGGTCGGCCGGCAGGTCGCCGTCGGCGGTGTGGACGACGTGATCGCCGAACCCCTCGACCCCGACGCCGAGCCGGACGTCGACGCCGTAGCCCGAGAGGAGCTCGCCGATGCGATCGCCGAACTCGGGGTCGAGCATGCCCATGACGCGCGGCGCCACGTCGACGAGCGCGACCGCCGAACCGCGGTCGATGAACGCCTCGGCCATCTCCAGGCCGATGTAGCCACCGCCGACCACGACCACGCGCTTGCACGGGTCGGCCTCGACGGCGTGCAGCAGGCCCGCGGCGTCCTCCAGGTTCTGCACGCCGTGGATCCACGGCGCGTCGATGCCCGGCAGCGGCGGGCGGATCGGCTCGGCGCCGGTGGCCAGGTGCAGCAGGTCGAAGCCCAGGTGGAACGTGCGCTGCTGGTCCACGGCCCGCACCTCCACCCGTCGCGAGTCGAGGTCGATCGCCATGGCCCGGTGCCGCGTGCGCACGTCGATGCGGTGCTGGTCCCGGAACTCCTGCGGCGTGCGGACGACGAGGTCGTCGAGCTGGTCGACGGCGCCGCCCACCAGGTACGGGATGCCGCACGCCGAGTAGGAGGTGCGGCTGCCCATCTCGAGGACCACGATCTCGA
>DATAGR010000244.1:0-4366 GCA_036263575.1 Aquihabitans sp.
CCGTGCGGCAGACCACGCGCGTGGTGCCCAGCTCGGGCACCTTCAGCCGCAGCTCGTCCTCCATCTCGTCCTTGGGGACGTTGGCCAGCACCACGACGGCGGCGTGCTTGCGGTTGGCGTTGGCCTCGGCCAGCTCGGCCAGCACGGTGGGGAGTCGGGGCGACCAGCCGAGCACGAGGGTGTGGTCGTCCTCCAGCACGGTGGAGCGGCCCTTGCGGAGCTGCTCGATCTGCTGGTCGACGGCGTTGGCGATGAGGCCGATGAGGCTGCCCGCGAGGAAGATGCCGGCCAGCGTGATCAGCAGGCCGAGGATCCGCGCCGGCCACGAGGAGTCGGCGGCGAACGTGCCCGAGTCGAGCACCCGCAGCAGCGCCTGCCAGAAGGCCTCGAACGGGTTGTCGACCGCCTCGCCGCCGTTCACGCCGCCGATGCCCGAGACCATGAGCACCAGTGCGGCAAGCACGATGATCGCCAGCATCACCAGGCCCAGGTAGCCGATGACCACCAGGGGCCCGCGCGAGAGGGCCAGGTCGAAGCGGTACCGGAGCTTGGCCGACGTGCTCGCCGCCGGCCGGGGCCTGCCCTCGGCGGCGGCGCTCCCGCCGTCCCTCGGGCGGCTCGGGGCCGCGGTCCGTCGACGCTTCTCGGCGTTCACCATCAGTAGCCCTCCCAAGCCCCGCCTGTGGCTGGCGAAGCTACTCGGTCACCGTCGGCACGACGGGACCGGGCGGGAGGGAAGGGGCCGGTCGACCTACGGCTTCTCGGAGCCGACGACCCACATGGCGAAGAACTGCGAGCCGCCGCCGTAGGCGTGGCCGACCCCGCGGCGGACGCCGTCGACCTGGTGGTCGCCGGCGGTGCCGCGGACCTGCATGGCGATCTCGCCGAAGCGCAACATGCCCGAGGCGCCGATGGGGTTCGTGCAGAGCACGCCGCCCGACATGTTCACCGGGAGGTCGCCGTCGAGCGACGTGGCGCCGTCCTCGGTCATCTTCCAGCCCTCGCCCGGCTCGGCGAAGCCGAGGTTCTCCAGCCACATGGGCTCGAACCACGAGAACGGCACGTACATCTCGACGGCGTCGACGTCGCGGCGGGGGTTGGTGATGCCGGCCTGGCGGTAGACGTCGGCGGCGGCGAGGGCGCCGCCGAGCGGCAGGACGGTGTCGCGCTCGGCGGAGAGCGTGGGCTCGGAGCGCATGGCGGTGCCCTGGATCCACGCCGGCTGGCGGCCCTCGGCGGCGGCGTCGTCGGCGACCTTCTCGCTGCCGAGCACGAGGGCGCAGGCGCCGTCGCTCGAGGGGCACGTCTCCGCGTAGCGGATCGGGTCCCACAGCATCATCGACTCCTTGATGGAGTCGAAGGAGATGTCGTGCTCGTGCAGGTGGGCGTACGGGTTCCGCAGGCCGTTGCGGCGGTCCTTGAGCGCCACGAGCATGCCGATGTGGTCGGGCGCCTTGGCCCGTCGGATGTAGCTGCGGATGTGCGGGGCGAAGTACCCGCCGGCCCCGGCGTGGAGGGGCGGCGTGAACGGGATGGGGAGCGACAGGGCCCACATGGCCTCGCTCTCGGACTGCTTCTCGAACGCCACGGTGAGGACCCGCTCGTGCAGGCCGGCCTGCACGAGCTGGCTGGCGACGATGGCCGTCGACCCGCCGACCGAGCCCGCGGTGTGCACCCGGAACATCGGCTTGCCGGTGGCGCCCAGCGCGTCGGCGAGGAACAGCTCGGGCATCATCACGCCCTCGAAGAAGTCGGGCGCCTTGCCGATCACGACGGCGTCGATGTCGGTCCAGGTCATCTGGGCGTCGTCGAGCGCCCGCTGGGCGGCCTCTCTCACGAGCCCGGCCATGGACACGTCGCCCCTCGTCGCCTGGTGCTTCGTCTGGCCGATGCCGACGACGGCGACCCGTTCCTTGCCCATCAGGCACCTTCTCCCTCGAGGACCGCCACCAGGTTCTGCTGGAGGCACGGCCCGCTGGTCGCGTGGGCCACGCCCCGGCCGGCCTCCCCCGAGGCGATGCGGTTCGCCACCTCGCCGATGCGGATCAGCCCGGCGGTCATCATCGGGTTGGCCGCGAGCGCCCCGCCCGACGGGTTGATCGACGTCTCGCCGTCGAGCCCCAGCGCGTCCCGCAGGATGAGCTCCTGGTGGGAGAACGGGGCGTGCAGCTCGGCGACGTCGACCGGGCCGTCGGCCACGCCGGCCTTCTCGGCGGCGATGCGGGTGGACGCCGACACCGTGAGGTCGCGCAGCCCGAGGTGGATCGGCTCGACGCGGTGGTCGATGCCGCGGATCCAGGCGGGGCGCTCCACCTTGGAGCGGGCGACGTCGCCGGCAGCGAGCACGACGGCGGCGGCGCCGTCGGTGATCGGGGCGCAGTCGCTCTTGCGCAGCGGGGCGATGTGGTGGCCCTCGGCCAGCAGGTCGTCGGCGCTGCGGTCCCAGGCGAGCTGGGCCAGGGGGTTGTCCATGGCGCTGCGGCGGCTCCGTGCCGCGACCTCGGCGAAGTCGCGCTCGGTGTAGGTGCCGGCGTCGAGCAGGGCCCGGGCCTGGAGGGCGGCCAGGCTGACCGAGTCGGCCCACAGCGGGGCGACCGTGATGGGGTCGAGCTGGCGGGTGAGCACCATCGGCAGGTCGCCGGGCGACGACTTGGCGTAGGAGTAGACGAGGGCGGTGTCGATCTCGCCGAGCTGCAGCTTGACCCAGGCCTCGTAGAGGGCCCAGGCGCCGTCCATCTCGACGTGGCTCTCCTGGATCGGCGGCCACGGACCGACGCCGTCGAGCGTCGAGACGAAGCTGAAGCCGACGCCGGCGAGGTAGTCGGTGGAGCCCGAGCAGGTGAAGCCGATGTCGTCGATGGTCATGTCGACCTCGTCGAGCGCGCCGTGGACGGCGGGCATGAGCATCTCGACCTCGTTGAGGTCCTGCACCCGCCGCCGCGCCGGGGTCTGGGCGAAGCTGATCACCGCGATGTCACGCATCAGCGCTGCCCTCCCTCGCCGGTGCGGGGGTTGCGGATGAGCGCCTCGGTGGGCGCCACGCCGCCGACCCACGAGCCCAGGCCGGTGCCGTGGTCCTCGCCCGGGATGCGGACGTCGGGGTCGTCGGGCTCCCCGTTGGGGCGGAACCACGTGATGCTCTCGAGGGTGGGCTCGATGTCGGCGTCGTCGCGCCACACCGCCTCGACCCGCATCCCGATGCGGACCTGGTCGGCGGGCACCTCCTGGATGAGGTGCATGATCGACAGGTCGGCGCCGTCGAGGAGGATGAGGGCGCTCACGTAGGGGATCTCCATCACCGAGCCGTAGAACTGCACGTTGACCACGCAGAACGAGGTGACGGTGCCGACCTGGGCGACCTCGACCTCCTCGGGCGTGGGCCGACCGAGCTCCGGGTCGGCGCCGCGCGGCGGCACGTAGACCCTGCCGCCCGGCGCCCGCTGGCCGAGGATCCGCTTCTGGCTGATGCCACGGAGGAACCGGGAGCTGGCGTCGCCGGCGGTGAACTCGTAGTCGAGCCGGGCCGGCGTGCGGACGCTGCGGACCTGCTCGACGTCGCGCAGCGAGGCCGGCAGCGAGATCTCCGGCGGCATCAGGCCGCCCCACCGTCGGCCGGCACCCAGTGGGCGATGTCGGTGATGTGCCCCTCGCGCTCGTCGGCCCAGACGGGCTCGACGCGCAGGCCGGTGCGGACGGCGCCCTCGTCGGCCGCCACCGCGCCGAGCATCGGCGTGTCGGCGCCGTCGGGGCGGATCAGCGCCCAGGCGAAGGGCCGGTCGAGTGGGTGCTTGGCGTGCGGCGCCGTCACCCACGCCCACGTGGTGACCTCACCGGCGGGACCGACCTCGACCAGCTCGGTGAGGTCCTCCCCGGTGTCGGGGTCGAACTCCGCCGGCGGCACGATCACCCGCCCGTCGCCGGCCTTCGAGCCCACGAGCACGCGCTCGCGGAGGCCGGTGAGGAAGGCGCCGACCACCGGGCCGGTGGTGCGCTTGAACGGGTACTCGATGATCAGCGGGGCGGCGAGGACGCCCTCGGCTTCTTGACGGTCCGGCACCCGCCCGACAATAGAACACGTTTCAGTTTCTGCAAGTCCGTCGTCGCACCGCCGGGTGGCCGGTCGCCGCCAGGTCGGGCGTGCCCGTCCGGGTGGTCCGTTCCGCGCAGGAGCGGGGTAGAGCCACGCCGACCGTCGTTCCACTCGCACCAGGAGCTCCCCATGATCGGATTCATCGTCTTCGGCCTCGTCGTCGGCGCACTCGCTCGCCTGATCCTCCCCGGCCGCCAGCGCATGGGCATCCTCGCCACCCTGCTGGTCGGCATGGTCGGCTCGGTCATCGGCGGCGTCGTCGCCAACGCCCTGGGC
>DATAGR010000245.1:0-3530 GCA_036263575.1 Aquihabitans sp.
AGCCGTCGAGCTCGTCCGCCAGCACGACCCCGACGTCGCCATCCTCGACATCAAGATGCCCGGCCTGGACGGTCTCTCCGCGGCTCGGGAGATCGCGGGGGAGCGGCGGGCGGCGGTCCTGATCCTCACGGCGTTCAGCCAGCGCGACCTGATCGAGCGGGCTCGCGACGCCGGTGCGCTCGCCTACCTGGTCAAGCCGTTCCAGAAGGCCGACCTCTTCCCGGCCATCGAGGTCGCCCTCGGGCGCTTCACCGAGCTCAAGGCCCTCCACGACCAGGCCACCTCGCTCGAGGAGCAGCTCGAGACCCGCAAGGTGGTCGACCGGGCCAAGGGCCAGCTCATGGACCGCAACGGCCTGACCGAGGCGGCCGCCTTCGGCTTCATCCAGAAGACCGCGATGAAGGAGCGCCAGACGATGCGCGACGTCGCCCAGCGGGTGATCGACGGGAGCCTGGCCCCGGCCGACGCCTGACGCCGCCCCGGGCGGCGGTGTCACCCCGGCGCCGTAGTCTCGGAGCCCTATGCGGTTCATGCTGATCGACGGGAACTCGCTCGCCTACCGGGCGTTCCACGCCCTGCCCACCGACCTGGTCACCGCGTCCGGGCAGGTGACCAACGCGGTGTTCGGCTTCACGTCGATGTTCATCAACCTGGTCCGCGACCACCAGCCCGACGCCGTGGCCGTGGCGTTCGACCGGCCCGAGCCCACGTGGCGCCACGAGCGCAACGCCGAGTACAAGGCCAACCGCACCGCGGCGCCGGACATCCTCCGCCAGCAGCTCGGCCTGGTGCGCCAGGTGGTGGACACCCTCGGCGTCACCGCCATCGAGCAGGCCGGCGTCGAGGCCGACGACATCATCGCCACCCTCGCCACCCAGGCCAAGGAGCGCGGCGACGACGTCCTCATCGTCACCGGCGACCGCGACAGCTACCAGCTCGTCGAGGATCCCCACGTGCGGGTCATCTACAACAAGCGCGGCGTCTCCGACTACGCGAACTACGACGAGGCCGGCATCGCCGAGCGCACCGGCGTGCACCCCCGCCAGTACGTCCAGTACGCCGCCCTCCGTGGCGACCCGAGCGACAACCTGCCCGGCATCCCGGGGGTGGGGGAGAAGACGGCGGCCAAGCTCATCAACACGTATGGCGACCTCGACGGCATCTTCGCCCACGTCGACGACCAGACGCCGAAGCTGCGCCAGAACCTCACCGACCACGAGGCCCAGGCCCGCGCCAACGAGGTGATGATGGTGCTGGCGCGCGACGTCGACCTCCCGATCGGCCTCGACGACCTCGGCTACCCCAAGCCGGACACCGAAGAGGTCAGGAAGCTCTTCGACTTCCTCGAGTTCCGCAGCCTGTACGACCGCCTCGCCGAGGCGATCAAGACCGACCTCGGCGGGGCCACCGGCGACGTCGACGTCCTCGAGGCCGAGGTCGAGCACGTGGCCGATGCGGCGCGCGCCGTCGAGGTGCTCGACCAGCTCACCGCGGTCGACGGCGTGCTCGCCGTGGCGGCCACGTGGTCCGGCGTCGAGGGCCGCACCCCGCTCGACGGCGTCGCGCTCGTGGTCGACGCAGCGGGCGCCGAGGTCGCCTGGCTGCCCGGCGAGCTGCTCGCCGACCCCGCCGTCGACGCGTCGCTCGGCCGGCTGCTCACCGCCCGCCCCATCGCCGCCCACCCGGCGAAGCCGATCCTGCGCAGCCTCCTCGACGGCGCGCCCGACCGCCCGCTCCCCGACATCGCGGTCGACACCACGCTGGCCGCCTACCTGCTCGACCCGGCCGAGAGCCGGTACTCCATCGACGACGTCCTGCGCCGCTACGCGCAGCTGGAGCTGCCGGTGGGGAACGCCGCACCCGAGGGCCAGCTCGACCTGAGCGGCGGCGACACGATCGACGAGGGCCTGCTGGCCGGCCGGCGGGCCCTGGCCGTCGACCGCCTCATCGACCCCCTGCTCGCCGCGCTCGACGCCCAGGGCCTGCGCAAGCTCCACGACGAGCTGGAGACGCCGCTCGTGGCGGTGCTGGCCCGCATGGAGCACCTCGGCGTCGGCGTGGACCGCGCCGAGCTCCAGGCGCTCCACGACCGCCTGAGCGCCGAGGTGGTCGAGCTCACCGTCGCCATCCAGGAGGACGCCGGCAAGGAGTTCAACGTGAACTCGACGCCGCAGTTGCGCACGATCCTGTTCGACGAGCTCGGGCTCGAACCCACGAAGAAGACGAAGACGGGCTACTCCACCGACGCCGCGTCGCTCGAGAAGCTCTCCGGCCAGCACCCGATCATCGACCACCTCCTGCGCTACCGCGAGGTCGAGAAGCTGCGCTCCACCTACGGCGAGGGCCTGCTGGCCGAGGTGGCCGCCGACGGCCGGATCCACGCCACGTTCAACCAGACGGTCGCCCGGACCGGGCGCCTGTCGTCGGACGCGCCGAACCTCCACAACATCCCGGTCCGGTCGGAGATCGGCCGCGAGTTCCGCAAGGCGTTCGTGCCGGCCGAGGGGTTCGAGCTGCTCGTCGCCGACTACAACCAGATCGAGCTGCGCTGCATCGCCCACCTCGCCGAGGACCCCGGCCTGGTGGCCGCCTTCGAGGCGGGCGACGACATCCACACCGCCACCGCGGCGCGCATCTTCCACGTCGAGCCGGGCGAGGTGACCGGCGCCCAGCGGGCCAAGTCGAAGATGGTGTCGTACGGGCTCGCCTACGGCATGGAGTCCTTCGGGCTGGCCCAGCGGCTCAACATCCCCCGGGCCGAGGCGGCCGAGATCCTCGACGCCTACTTCGTGGCCTTCCCGGCGGTGAAGCAGTACATGGAGCGCACCGTCGCCGAGGCGCGCGAGCGCGGCTACACCGAGACCCTCTTCGGGCGCCGCCGCCCGATCCCGGAGCTGTCGTCGAGCAACCGCCAGATCAAGATGGCCGGCGAGCGCCAGGCCATGAACGCCGGCATCCAGGGCCTCGCGGCCGACATCTTCAAGGTCGCCCTGATCCGCCTCGACGACGCCCTCGCCGAGCGCCGGGCCGAGAGCCGCGTGGTGCTCCAGGTGCACGACGAGGTCATCCTCGAGGTGCCGTCGTCCGAGCACGACGACATCGCCGCGCTGACCCGCCAGGTCATGCGCGACGCCGCCGCGCTGCGCGTGCCGCTCGAGGTCAACCTCGCCTTCGGGCACAGCTGGGCCGAGGCCAAGTAGCGGCGGTCGGGAGCAGCCCGATCGCCGCGTCCGGGGCCTGACGGTCCGTCAGGTCGGCACGGCGAGATCGCGCTAGACCGTCGCCATGACCGACACGGGCCCGACCGCAGCGACCGACGACCGCGCCGAGGTGGCCGCCAACGTGGCGGTGGCCGAGTCGTTCTGGGCCGCGCTCGGGCGGCGCGACTTCGCGGCGGTCGGTGCGCTGATGGCGCCCGAGGGGCACTACGTCGACGTCCCGGTGATGGACGTCGACCCCGGCGCCCGGGGGCCGGCGCAGACCGAGGCCCGGCTCCGGCTCGGGCTCGAGCCGCTCCTCCGCTACGACCT
>DATAGR010000246.1:0-1998 GCA_036263575.1 Aquihabitans sp.
CACGGCTGCGCGGGTCCGGCGGTCTGGTCGGTCATCGGTGGCTCCTCGGGGCGTCGGGGTTGACCCGAGCACCGTCGCACCGACCACTTGGGGGATCCTTGGAGGGGGCGTGAGGACCCGATCAGGTCGTGGCCGGCTCCACCCGCACCTCGCGGGCCATGCGGTAGGCGGCGAGCGCCCCGAAGAGGACCATCCACAGCACCACGCCGACGATCACGTAGCCGGGCAGCTTCCCGGCCGAGGCGAGCAGGTAGGCGTAGGGGGCCACGAAGGACACGAGCAGCACGCCGATCCACGGCAGGGCGTCGCGCATGGGCCGGCGGTCGTCGCGCATGAGCTTCACGCCCATGGCCTGGCCGATGCCGTAGGTGGGCGACGTGCCCACGTCGAGGGCCAGGAACCACCAGGGGTTGACGTCGTGCTCCTGGAGCAGCGGCCACACGACCACCGCCCGGGCCACGCAGAACACCACGACGGTGATCGTCCACATCTGGCCCACGAGGCCCAGCTCCCGCAGCTCACCGAGGATGGTGCGGGGGATCTCGTGGTCGACCTGGGCGGGGGCCGGGTCCTGCGCGTCGAGCACCTGGCTCCTTGTTCCTGTCTGGGGCGGAAGGTCCAACCTAACCCGGCGGGTCCTCTACCCCTTGGTCGGTCGCCACGATCCCCACCTTGAGGGACGCGGCCCGATCTCCCCGTCCGAGCGACCGCGACCAGGTCAGGACGAGGTGCGGGAGGCGTGGCGCTGGCGGTCGAGCCAGCCGAGGAGGATGGCGACGGCGCGTGGGTCGTGGCGCAGGTCGTGGGCGGCGCCGGAGACGATGCGCAGGTCGGCGGAGCCGTGGGCGTCGCCCAGCACCCGGGCGTCGAACGAGGGCACCGACTCGTCGTCCGAGCCGTGCAGGACGAGCAGCGGCCGGGGCGCCAGCTCGGCGGCGTCGTCGACGGGGCGGATGTCTCGCAGCTGGCGGGTCCACTGGTCGAGGGCCGGCGGGAAGCCGGGGTCGGTGATGGCACCGATCTCACGTGCGTGCTGGAGCAGGCGCCGGGGGTGGTTCGCCCAGTCCGAGTAGTCGGCCGGCGCGCCGAGCACGGCCACGCCCACCACCGCCGGGCGGCGAGCGGCGGCGGAGACGCAGAGGCCGCCGCCGGTGCCGAAGCCGGCGAGCCAGACCCCACGGTGCTCGCCGAACGTGCCGGCGTGGTCGATCACCTCGAGGAGGTCGTCGAGCCAGCCGCCGAGGGAGAAGTCGCCGGTGGACGCGCCGCAGCCCCGGAAGGTGAAGGTCAGCACGCGCCAGCCCTCGTTGGCGATGCGGTCGGCGAGGGCGGGGTACGAGCGCCCGGTCGCCTCCGCGCCCAGGGCTCCCGACGGGTAGCCGTGGCAGAGCACGAGCAGCGGCGGCTGCGCCTCGGCGACGGGCGGCTCGGCGAGGTAGCCCGCGAGGCGCGCCGGGCCGGCGGCGATCTCGACGTTCACGGCCCGACCGGCGACGGCGCGAGGTGACCGGGCGCCGTCACGGGATCAGCCGGCGTCGGCGTCGACCGGCGCGACCGACTCGTGCGGGCGGTACCCGCGGTTGCGAGCCTCGACGAGCGTGTCCGGCCCGAACGCCAGGTAGGTGCGGGCCTCGAGCAGCTCGGCGATGAGCTCCTCAGGAGCGGTGTCGAGGTCGTAGACGACCTGCGTGCGCTTGTCGCCGACGTAGCGGTGGTGCTCGAACCGGGTGGGACGCTCCATGGCGCACAACGTACGTGACCGCGCCGCGACCGGTGAACCCCGCTGCGGGTGCTGCGGCGGTGCGTCGGGTGCCTCAGGCGCCGGGCGGGTCGGTGGCCCGGCCGCCGACGGCGCCGATCGCCTCGAGGTAGGCCAGCCGGGCGTCGAGCACCGCGGCGATGTCCTCGTCGGCCAGGTCGCGACCCGACGCCTCGGCCGCGGTGAGGATCCGGGCCACCGCGAGGTCCTCGTCGACGACCTGGCCGAACGGGTCGGCC
>DATAGR010000247.1:0-2672 GCA_036263575.1 Aquihabitans sp.
CGAAGCCGGGGTCGACGGCGAGGCCCATCATCCCGCCCTCGCCGGCCACCACGACGTCCCCAGGCGCGGCGACGGTGCGGACGGTCCCGTTCGTCAGGCGCAGGCGGATCCGCCCGACCTTCTCGGTCACGAACATGTCGCCGTTCGGCGCGAAGGCCAGGTCCCACGGGCGGTCGAGGCCTCCCAGCACCGTGGAGACGGTCAGCGTCTCGGGCGCCGGCCGGCAGGCGGCGAGGCCGGATGCGGCCGCGAGGGCGGCCACGGCGGCGGCCAGGCGGCGGCCCCGTCGACGGGTGGGACGGGACGGGCGCACGGGGTGGGGGGTCATGGCGTCTCCTCGGGGCGGTCCCCCGATGGTGCCAGCCCGTGGCCGTCACTGCACGCTCCGTGCGCCGGCTCGTGCCCGGCCGCCCGGGCCGAGCGGTGGTAGCCAGGGGTGGTGACCGACGCCGCCAGCACGCCTGCCCCCCACCTCGCGACACCGCCCGCACCCGAGCCGCTGGGCACGGTGGCCCGCTGCTGGCGCTACCCGGTCAAGTCGCTGCAGGGCGTGGAGCTCCCGAGGCTCACGATCGGCGCCGAGGGCGTCGAAGGCGATCGCACCTTCGGGCTGCTCGACGCCGCGCCGGGCGCCTCCGGCCGCCTGCTGTCGGCCAAGCGCTCGGCGGCGCTGCTCGAGGCGGCCGCCACCGACGACGCCATCACGCTCCCCGACGGCCGCACCGTCGTCCTCGACGCCCCCGACGTCGACGACGTGCTCTCGGCCTGGCTCGGCCGCCCGGTGCGCCTGGCCCGGCCGACCGCGAACCAGCCCGTCAGCTACGAGATGACCTTCGACCCGCCCGACGAGGACGCCGAGGTGTTCGACATCCCGACGCCGACGGCGAGCTTCGTCGACCTGGCCCCCGTGCACCTGGTGGCGACCGCCACCCTGGCGGCCTGCGCGGAGGCCCGGCCCGACCTCGACTGGGACGTGCGCCGCTTCCGGCCGAACCTGCTGGTCGACGTGGACGGGCCGCCGTTCGTGGAGGGCACCTGGCTCGGCCGCCACCTGCAGGTCGGCGGCGCGGTGCTGTCGATCGACACGCCGACCGTGCGCTGCGCCATGCCCCTGCGGGCCCAGCCCGGCGGCATCGAGCGCGAGCCCGAGCTGTTCCGGGCCATGAACGAGCTCAACACCGTCAGCCCGAACCACCTGGGCGCCTACTGCTCGGTGGTCGAGCCCGGCACCGTCGCCGCGGGCGACCCGGTGGTGCTGCGCTGAGCGGCGGCCGGTTCCTCCCAGGGACCTGGGGCCGCCGCTCCGGCGATCAGCCGACCGAGCCCTCCATCTGGAGCTCGATGAGGCGGGACCACTCGACGGCGTACTCCATCGGGAGCGTCTTGGTGACGGGCTCGATGAAGCCGTTGACCACCATCGACATGGCCTGGTCCTCGGAGAGGCCGCGGCTCATCAGGTAGAAGAGCTGCTCGTCGGCCACCTTGGAGACGGTGGCCTCGTGGCCGATCACCGCGTCCCGGGCCCCGACCTCCATGTAGGGGTACGTGTCGGAGACCGACAGGTCGTCGAGGATCAGCGCGTCGCACTGGACGTGGCTCTTGCAGCCGTAGGCGTCGTCCTCGACCCGGACCAGGCCGCGGTACGACGTGCGGCCGCCGTCCTTGGAGATCGACTTGGAGACGATCTTCGAGGTGGTCTCGGGGGCGGCGTGGACCATCTTGGAGCCGGTGTCCTGGTGCTGGCCCTCGCCGGCGTAGGCCACCGAGAGCACCTCGCCCGAGGCCTTGGGCCCAACCAGCCAGACCGCCGGGTACTTCATGGTCAGGCGGCTGCCGATGTTGCCGTCGATCCACTCCATGTGGCCCTCGGCCTCGACCCGGGCCCGCTTGGTGACCAGGTTGAAGACGTTGTTCGACCAGTTCTGGATCGTGGTGTAGGTGACCCGGGCCGACGGCTTGACGACGATCTCGACGACCGCCGAGTGCAGGGAGTCGGAGGTGTACGTGGGCGCCGAGCACCCCTCGATGTAGTGCACCTCGGAGCCCTCGTCGGCGATGATCAGCGTCCGTTCGAACTGGCCCATGTTCTCGGCGTTGATCCGGAAGTACGCCTGCAGCGGCATGTCGACCTTGACGCCCGGCGGGACGTAGATGAACGAGCCGCCCGACCACACCGAGGTGTTGAGCGCGGAGAACTTGTTGTCGTTGGCCGGGATGACCGTGCCGAAGTACTGCTTGACCAGCTCCGGGTACTCGCGGAGGGCGGTGTCCATGTCGCAGAAGATGACGCCGAGGCGCTCGAGGTCCTCGCGGTTGCGGTGGAACACGACCTCGGATTCGTACTGGGCGGTGACGCCGGCCAGGTACTTGCGCTCGGCCTCCGGGATGCCCAGCTTCTCGTAGGTCTGCTTGATGGCGTCGGGCAGCTCGTCCCACTCGTCGACCTGCGAGTTCGTGGGCTTGATGTAGTAGAAGATCTCGTCGAAGTAGATCTCCGACATGTCGCCGCCCCAGTTGGGCATGGGCCGGCGCTCGAAGGCGCGGAGGCTCTTGAGCCGGTTCTTGAGCATCCAGTCCGGCTCGCCCTTCATCCACGACATCTCCTGCACGATGTCGGTGTTCAGGCCTCGCTTGGGCTTGAAGACGTAGTCCTCGGCATCGGACCACCCGAG
>DATAGR010000248.1:0-9643 GCA_036263575.1 Aquihabitans sp.
CCCGACGACGGACCACACCCGTGGCACGCCGGTCTGCACGTCGACGGTGAAGCCGAAGATCCCGAGCACGAGCAGGGCCACGCCGAGCGGCCGCACCGGCAGCACCGCGAAGCCGTAGCAGCCGAGGACGAAGCAGCCGGCGCCGACGAGGCCGGCCACGCCGACGCCGGCGGTGTAGAGCTCGAAGACGATGAGGGCCAGGCCGATGACGAAGAGCAGGTAGGCCGCTGGCGGGCTGGCCACGGTGTGGAACAGCTGGTCCTGGACCGGCAGCGACGAGAACACCGGCACCGACACCGGCTCGCGCACGCGGCGGCCGTCCTCGGCGGTGACGGTGCGGGTCTCCACGCCCTCCAGGTCGATGATGAACTCGCCGATGACGGCGGCTCGGCGGTTGGGCGAGATCTCGAGCTGGCGGGCGGTGCGGTCGTTGATCGTGCCGCCCTCGAGGCGCTCGCTGGCGGCGAGGAACTCGGGGGAGAGGAGCTCGTCGGGCACCACCAGCTCGCCGGTCTTGCCGAGGCGGGCGCCCGGCGCCAGCCCCACGAGCTGGCTGGCCCCGGCCAGCTGGGCGGCGCCGCCCAGCGCACGGGAGCCGCTGGGGCCCACCCAGACGGTGACCGGCACGTCGGCGTCGTGGATGCGGCGGGCGAGGCGCACGAGGCGCTCGTCGCTGACCACCGAGCCGTTGCTGTCGAGCTGCAGGACGACCGAGACGACGCCCGCCTCCTCGCCCTCCTCGATCGACTCCTCGATGTAGTCCGCGACCACCGGATCGATCAGCCCCTGCACCTCGATGATGCTGACGCGGCCCGGATCCGCCCCGTCCTGCGCCCCCCGGAGCGGGCCCGCGCCGGCCGGCCCGGCGAGCCCGAGGATCGCCGCGGCCAGGATCAGCGCCGAGCCGAGGGTGGGTAGTCTGCGCAACGCGAGTGCTCCGAACGAGACCGACGGTGAGGGGACGGGTGTGGATCCAGCGCAGTTCTTCGCTGCATCCCGTGTCGTCATCGTTGCGGGCAAGGGCGGGGTGGGCAAAACCACCGTCTCGGCCACGCTGGCCCGGGCCGCGGCGCAGCGGGGGCGCTCCACCCTGATCGTCGAGGTGGAGGGCAAGTCGGGCCTGGCGTCCATGTACGGCCGGCCCGCCTTCTCCTACGACGAGGTCGTCCTGGCCGAGGGCGGCGGCGACGCATCGGCCGAGGTCCGGGCCCGCACCCTCACGCCCGACGACGCGCTCGTCGAGTACCTCGAGGAGTCGGGCATGAGCCGCATCTCCAAGCGGCTCATGAGCAGCGGCGCCCTCGACATGGTGTCCACCGCGGTGCCGGGCATCCGAGACCTGCTCGTGCTGGGCAAGGTCAAGCAGCTGGAGCAGCGGGCCGACAGCGACCTCCTCGTGCTCGACGCCCCGGCCGCCGGCCACGCCATCTCCTTCCTCCAGTCGGCGAGCGGCCTGGCCGACGCCGTGCGCCTGGGCCCCATCAACAAGCAGGCGCTGGACGTGCTCGAGCTGCTCGGCGACCCCGCCCGCTGCCAGGTCGTGCTGGTGACCCTCCCCGAGGAGACGCCGGTCAACGAGCTGGTCGACACCGCCTACCAGCTCGAGGACCGCGTGGGCGTCAGCCTCGGCCCGGTCGTGGTGAACGGGTGCTACCCACCGCTCCCCGGCCTCGACGTCGGCCCCGCCGAGGCTGCGAAGGCCGCCGGGACGTCGTTGCGCAAGGGCGAGGCGACGACGCTGGCAGAAGCGGCGTCGTTCCGGCGCGAGCGGATGGCCCTGCAGCGGGAGCAGGTGGAGCGGCTGGCGTCGGCGCTGCCGCTCCCCCAACTGCACCTCCCCTACCTGTTCGACGCCGAGATCGGCCCCCCGCAGCTCGACCAGCTGGCCGACGCGCTGCTCGAGGGCGTCGACCGGCTCGACCCGGCCAGCGCGGGGGCGGCGTGACCCCACCGACCACCGCCGCGGCGACCTCGCCCGGCCTCTCGCAGCTGGTGGCCGAGCGCAGCATCGTCATCTGCTCGGGCTCGGGCGGCGTGGGCAAGACCACCACCGCCGCCGTGCTCGCCATGGAGGCGGCCGCCGCCGGCCGCCGAGCCGTGGTGGTCACCATCGACCCCGCCAAGCGCCTGGCCGACGCGCTCGGGCTCGACGGGATCGGCAACCAGCCGAAGCGGATCGAGGGTCCCTGGCCCGGCGAGCTGTGGGCGGTGATGCTCGACACCAAGAGCACGTTCGACGACCTGGTGACCCGCTACTCGGCCGACCCCGCCCAGGCCGAGCGCATCCTCGCCAACCGCTTCTACAAGAACATCTCCGGCGCCCTTTCCGGCACCCAGGAGTACATGGCGATGGAGAAGCTCTACGACCTCCACGCCGACGACGGCTTCGACCTCGTGGTGGTCGACACGCCGCCGAGCCGCAACGCGCTCGACTTCCTCGACGCCCCCCGCCGCCTCACCCGCTTCCTCGACCACCGCATCTACCGGGTGCTGATGGCGCCGACGCGCGGGATGATGAAGGCGGTCAACGTGGCCGCCCAGGCGTTCGTGCGCAGCGTCTCGAAGGTCGTGGGCAGCGAGGTGTTCGACGACGCGATCGCCTTCTTCCAGGCCTTCGACGGCATGGAGCAGGGCTTCAAGGAGCGCGCCGAGCTGGTCCTGCGCCTGATCTCGAGCCCGTCCACCGCGTTCGTCCTCGTCGCCTCGCCCAACCGCGACACCGTCGCCGAGGCCCGGTTCTTCGCCGACAAGCTCGGCGAGGCCGACCTGCCGGTGGCCGCCCTCGTGGTCAACCGCATGCACCCGACGTTCACCGACGCCCTCCCCGAGGCGCTGCGCGAGCGGGCCAACACCCTGGAGAGCACGGACCTCGGCGGGCTCTATCGCAACCTCGCCGACTTCGCCCTGGTGGCGAGCCGCGAGGAGCAGCACCTGGCCGGCCTGGCCGAGCAGGTCGCCCCGGCACCGGTGGTCAAGGTCCCGTTCCTGCGCTCGGACGTGCACGACCTCGCCGGCCTCGGGCTCGTGGGCGACCACCTCTTCGCCCGGGTCTGACCGGGCCTCACCGCGGCGGGGAGATCAGCCGTCGACCGCGCCGGCGAGTGCAGCCACGGCGGAGTCGAGCGTCTCGGTGACGGGCACGATGCGGTCGAACCCGGTGGTGTGCAGCAGGCGGGTGAGGGTCGGGCGGCTGCAGGCCACGGCCACCTCGCCGCCGTGCTCGCGCGCCCGGCGGATGCCGCCGATGAGCGCGCCGAGGCCAGCGGAGTCCATGAAGGGGACCTCCGAGAGGTCGATCACCACCCGGGGGCGCGTGGCCAGCTCACCGAGGGTCTCGCGGAAGCTGGTGACCGTGTAGGCATCGAGCTCGCCGACCGGGCGGCACAGGACGTACGCCTCGGTCTCGTCGACTTCGATCTCGAGCACGCCGGCTCCGTTCGCGGGTGGACGGGTGGACCAGCGATGGTACCCAACCCGCCGAGGTGACCCACTCCGCCAGAGGGATGGGCTCGCGTGCACGACACGAGCACCCGCTCGGGCCCTGGGGTCCCGCGGGGCCGACGCTAGGGTCGCGCCCGTGCCACGCGTGCTGCTCGCCACCGACGCCGACCGGATCCACGAGGAGGTCGACGCCGCCCTCGCCGGCGACGACATCGAGGTCCTCCGGGTCCGCCAGGGGGCTGACGTGCGGCCGGCCGTCTACGCCGGCGTCCAGGACCTCGTGGTCCTCGACCAGCAGATCGGCAACATGGGCGGGATGGCGGCCTGCATGGACCTCCGCCTCGACGAGAGCGTCGGGGAGCTGCCGCACGTCCCGGTGCTCCTGCTGCTCGACCGCGACGCCGACGTCTTCCTCGCCGAGCGCTGCGAGGCCGACGGCTGGATCATCAAGCCGCTCGACGCCTTCCGCCTCCGACGGGCGGCCACCGCGCTGCTGGCCGGCGGCTCGTGGCCGGAGCGGCGACCGGCCACCGCCGACAGCGCCACCGGCTGATCGGCGATCCGCCTGGTCGGCCCGCATCGGGCTGGACCGGGCGCGGAGGGGGTGGGCTACGCTCAACCTCCGCACAACACCGGGGTGTGGCTCAGCTTGGCAGAGCGCTGCGTTCGGGACGCAGAGGTCGTGGGTTCAAATCCCGCCACCCCGACCAACAGATCGGACGCAGGTCGGCGGCTCCTCCGAGGGCCGCCGCTCTGGTCCTCGGGGACTGCAGCTCGGCCACGACGTCGTACCGTCGTCGGATGGCAACCACCTACTCCGCCGGTCGAACCCGCCTCCGCAGACCGTGACGGCCGATCCGCTGGTGGCTCGCATCTCCCGGCGCATCCCGCCGCGGCAGTGCGACGCGCAGGGCATGCTCCACGCCAGCCGGCCGGCGGAGCACTTCGAGGACGCGCTCCTCGCCTGGCTCGACGCGGCCTGTGGCGGGTACGGCGCGCTGCGCGACGCCGGGGTCGATCTCGTCATGGTCGCATCGTCGATCCAGTACCTCGCCCCGGCACGGCTCGACGACGAGGTGGGGGTCGACGTCGTCGCCTCGGGTCGGGGCCGGTCGTCGCTTCAGCTCTCGTTCGCCATGACGCGTCAGGGGGACGTCCTCGTCACCGCCACCCACACGTACGTCGTCGTCGGCGCCTCGGGCTCGGAGCCCATCCCGGCGGTCCTCGAACGGGGCCTGGACGGCGTGGGGCCGATCGACCGCGCTCGCAGCTAGTCGCGGCGGGTCGTTCGATCGCTACGGGACGAGGACCACGCGGCCGAAGGCCTTGCGGTCTTCCAGGTAGGCGTGGGCGGCGGCGGCCTCGGCAAGGGGGTACGAGCGGTCGACGACGACCTGGAGCTCGCCGGCGGCGACGAGGTCGAGGAGGCGGACGATGTTGGCGTGCGCCCGCGTGCCCATCAGCAGCTCGGCGCCGAGGAACACGCCGGTGATCGACTGGTTGCCGGCCTTGAGCGAGCCGACGTCGACGGGGCCGCTGTCACGACCGGCGTCGCCGACGAGGCTGATCCGACCGCGGTAGGCGAGGGCGCGCATGGAGCCGGCCAGCGTCGAGCCGACCGACTCCACCACGACGTCGACGCCGCGCCCGTCGGTGAGGCGGCGGGCCTCGTCGGCGAAGTCGTGGGTGCGGTAGTTGATGCCGTGGTCGAGGCCGAGCGGCTCCAGGCGGGCGAGCTTGTCGTCGGTCGAGGCGGTGGCCAGCACGGTCGCGCCGGCCCGCTTGGCGAGCTGGATGGCGGCGATGCCGACGCCGCCAGCGCCGGCCTGCACGAGCACCGTCTCGCCGGCCTCGAGGCGCCCGAACTCGAAGAGGCAGTCGTCGGCGGTGCCGTAGGCGATGGGCACGCACGCGGCCAGGGTCAGGTCGAGCCCGTCGGGCACCACCCACGTGAAGCTGGCCGGCGCAGCCACCAGCTCGGCGTGCGAGCCGTGGGCCACCGCCACCACCACCTGCTGGCCCACCGACCGATCGGTGACCGCGTCGCCCACGGCGACCACGGTGCCGGCCGCCTGGTAGCCGACGATGTGCGGCGTGGCCGCCATGGCCCCGCCGAGGCGGTTCAGGGTGTCGCCGCCCTCGATGCTGATCGCCGCGACCTCCACCAGCACGCCGTGGGCGTCGACGACCGGGTCGGGGACGTCCTCGTAGCGGAGGACCTCCGGGGCCCCGGTCTCGTAGTAGACGGCGGCCTTCATCGGGTGCTCCTCGCATCGGCGGCCGCCAGGCCAACGCGGGCCGCCGTCGCGGTATTCCCCATCGACCGTCAGTCCGCCGGCGATCAGGCGCCGGGCATCGAGATCATGCGCACGGTGGCGGTCGACCGGGCCACCATCCGCCCGTCGGCGTCGACCAGGTCGGCCTCGACGAACGAGACGGTCCCGCCCCGCTTCACCACCCGGCCGTGGCCCCACAGCGGTCCGACGCGCGCCGGTTCGAGGAACGAGACCTTCATCTCCAGGGTCGGCGCGAAACCGTCGGGGCGCAGCGTGGCGACGAGTGCCGGGCCCATGGTGTCGTCGAGCATGGCGGCGAGCATCCCGCCCTGGATGTTGCCCTGCGGGTTGGCGAACTCGGGCCTTCCCTCGAAGCGGACCACGATGGTGCCGGCCTCCGGATCGACCGCCTCGAGCTGCCATCCGAGCAGGACGGCCACCGGGGGGAAGGGTCCGCGCCCGGCGACGGCGTCCCAGAACGGCCCGACCCGTTGCGGCGTCCTGCCGGCGTCACCGTCGTCGCTCATGGCTTTCCGCTCCTGCTGCGCACGCCGCCGATCCTGGCACGGTCCGCCAACCGCAGGGCGGGGCGCGCCAGCGCGAGGCCTCAGCCGCCGACGAGGCCCAGGACCTGGTCGACCGACGCCTTGCCGTCGTAGACGACATCGCCGTCGCGCAGGGCGATGCTGCGGTCGACGAGGTCGACGTAGGCGGGGTCGTGGGTGGCGACCAGCGAGGCGGCGCCGTCGGTGTGGACCTCGTCGAGCAGCTCGAGGAGCACGAGCTTGCCGGGCTGGTCGAGGCCGACGAAGGGCTCGTCGACGAGCAACAGCGAGAACGGTCGCACGAGGGCCAGGACGATCGACGTCTTCTGGCGGAGCCCGCGGCTGAAGCGCGTGGGGAGGTCGTCGATGCGGTCGGCCAGGCCGAGCCGCTCGCACAGCGACTCGGCGTAGTCGTCGAAGCCGTCGCCGCCGTGGAGGCGGGAGATGTACTCGGCGTGCTCGCGCAGCGAGAGGTCGTCGTAGAGCACCGGCTCGTCCGGGAGGAACGAGGTGGTGGCCCGGGCCTCGACGTCGCCGATCTCGAAGCCGGCGATCTCGAGGTCGCCGCCGGTCGGCTCGAGCAGCCCGGCGGCCATGCGCAGGAACGTCGACTTGCCGGACCCGTTGTGGCCGATGAGGGCCACGGACTGGCCGACGTCGACGGTGAGGTCGAGCGGGTGCAGCGCCACCAGGTCGTCGTAGGCCTTGGTGAGGCCGGTGGCCTCGAGGGCGGGGTCGGTCATCGGTTCTGGTCCCTCTTTCGCCCGACGGGCTTGGCGCTGGTGCCGCCGCGGAAGCCGGGGGCGGGTTCGTTGGGGCGGGGCTTGGCCTTCGGGGCCGGTCGGGGTGGCGCCTTGGCGCGCGACGCCCGCTCGGTGTCGGCCGCGACCGCGCCGGCCTCGCCGTCCTCGCCGTCGGCTGCGTCGTCCTCCTCGATGCCGGCGAGGGCGCGCGACTCGCGCAGCGCCTCGGCCTCGCGCGCCTCGGCCGCCTCCCGCTCGGCCGCCACCCGCTCCACCGCCTTGGACGGCGACATCTGGTCGGTGGCCTGCTTGATCCAGGCGTGGATGTCGTCGCGGAGGCGCACCCAACCGCCGAGGAGGACGAGGAGGGTCCCGAGCGGCAGGGCGACGGTGGCCAGGGCCGTGAGCGGCGGCGGATCGGAGATCCCCCGCTCGGCGGCGCGGGCGGCGAGCAGCGGCAGGGTGCCGATCACGGCCAGTCCCGGGGGCCACGCCGTGCGGATGACGGTGCGGGCGCCGGCGATCTCCGGCGTGCTCATCGACAGCATGTCGACCGCCTCGGGGGCGCCCTGCACCACGCTGACCACCGCCCCACCGCCCGCCAGCAGGCCGGCCAGCGCCCCACCCAGGAGCGCCACGCCGACAGGGACCTCGTCCCCGATCGGGGCCAGGGCCACCGCCCCGGCCAGCAGCCCGGTCACGAGCGACACGAGGGCGACGACCGGGAGGTGCTGGAGGAACAGCTGGCCGCGGGGGAACGGGAAGGCGTCGGTCCGGCCCGGGTGGTCGATCTCCTGGCCGAGCGGCTCGGCGGCGTCGAGCGCGGCGATCCACAGCGCCACGCCGACCACGAGCACCAGCGGCGTGGTGCCCGCCCAGACGCCGCGCATCGCCAGGCCGGCGACGGCGGCCAGCACGAGCACCCGCACGATGCGGCTCGCCGGCCAGCGAGCCACGCTGCGCAGGCCCCGCTGCCACACCGGGTACCGCGGCGACCGACCCAGTGCCGGGACCCACGGGCGGGAGCGAGGACGCTCCTGGGCCAGCTGGCGTCGGAGCACGAGCACGGTCCGCAGGTCCTGGAGGGTCACCGCGAAGCGCAGCTGGCCGACCAGCGCAGTGCGGCGTTCGGCCGCCTCCAGCGACGTGCCGGCCACGAGGCGCATCCCGGCGGCGACGAGCACGGCGGCGACGGCGACGGCGAGGAGGGCGAGCGGCTCGGCCTCGAGCGGCCACAGCGCCAGGCGGCCCGCGATCGTGCCGGGCGCGGTGGGCGCACGGTCGAGGGCGTCGGCGACCGACCACGCGAGGAGCAGGCCGCCGACGAGCGTGGCCAGCCACGAGCGCAGACCGGTGCCGGCGGCGACCAGCGCCGACCCGAAGCCGAGGCCGACGACGACCACGCCGAACAGCGCGCCGAAGAACAGCCACTCGGCGGCGTTGCCGGGCAGTCGTCGCAGGGCGAGCTGGCCGGCCGTCGCGCCGACGGCTGCGCCGACGAAGGTCAGGAACCGGAGCTGGCGCCAGGCCGGGTAGCGCAGGGCGACCCCCCGGTCGACCGGGGCGAGCAGCACGTGACGGACGTCGGGCCGCTCGAGGGCGAGGGGTCCCCCCCGACTGCCCGACCGCAGGCCGAGGAACACCGCCAGGGCGGCGACGACGCCGACCGCGGCGGCGCCGTGGACCCGGACGTCGGCCAGCGTGGATGCCCCGACCTCGTCGTCACCGACGGCGCCGGACGCCAGGACCGTGGCGATCAAGGCCACCAGACCGGTGATGTACACCTGGTAGAGGGCGTCGACCCAGTGGATCGCCGAGACGCGCTGCTTCCGCCGAGCACGCCGGAGGTCGCCGACGACGGCGGCGGATTCGGCGAGGGTCAGCGACACGGCGAGCGACGCTAGACCCGCGCCACCTTCGAGCGACAGGCGGCCGAACCCACGGCGAGGCCGCGCCGAGCCGCCGGTACCTTCGATGCCGTGACCGATCCCCACCGTCGACCCGAGGAGCAGCCGCGGGCCCTCCCGCCCGGCAGCGCGGTGCGGCGCTCGACCGAGGCGGACGCCCGCGCCTTCGTCGACCTCATGGAGGCCGTCGCCGGCGAGGGCCGCTTCATCGGCCGCGAGCTCCCGCTGGACCGGGCGGCGCTCGATCGATCGTTCCGCGCCGGCCTGGACGACTCCGATCGCCTCTCGCTGGTGGCGACGGTCGACGGGCGGGTCGTGGGCAGCCTCGGGCTCACCCACGACGGCATGGGCCACGCCGACCTCGGCATGCTGCTCGCCATCGACGCTCGCGGGCGTGGCCTCGGCTCGGCGCTGCTCCGAGAGGCGACCGCCTGGGCCGACGCCCACCCGGTGGTGCACAAGGTCTGCTTGCAGGCCTGGCCGCACAACACCGCGGCGCTGGCGCTCTACCGCAGGCACGGCTTCCTGGTCGAGGGCCACCTCCACCGCCACTGGCGACGCCGGGACGGCTCCCTCTGGGACGCCGTGATCATGGGCCTCGCGGTCACCGACCGCACCTGAGGCCCGGCGCGCCGCCGACTGGCTGCGTCCCGACCCGACGAGGGCAGAATGGGCGCATGTTCACCCACATCGACCACGTCGGCATCGCCGTGCCCGACCTCGACGAGGCG
>DATAGR010000249.1:0-3296 GCA_036263575.1 Aquihabitans sp.
GCGAGTCGACGCACGCGAGCAACTCAAGGCGGCGTTCAGGATGTTCGAGGCGATCGGCATGCGGGCGTTCGCGGAGCGGACGCGACACGAGCTCGTCGCCACCGGCGAGACGGTGCGCAGGCGCACGAGCGAGTCCTTGGACGAGCTCACGCCGCAGGAGGCCCACATCGCCCGCCTCGCCGCTAGCGGGAAGACGAACCCGGAGATAGGCGCACAGCTGTTCATCAGCCCACGCACGGTCGAGTGGCACCTACGCAAAGTCTTCACGAAGCTGGCAGTCGCGTCCCGGAGGGAGCTGCGCGACGCGCTCCAACGGTCGGCGGCGGCGAGTTGACGGTCGATTGGCTCACACGTCTGCGGGTGCGCAAGCACCGGTCGATCGCGCCTCGCACGTGGATCCCGCAGCGTTCAGCTCCTTCGCCGCCCGCAGTCTCGGGCAGGCACATCGGGGGCACCGTGACGACCCCCGTCGGCTAGCTGCAAGTCGCTAGGGACGCCTACTGCCAGATCCGGCGCCGTCCTCCCGAGATCGTCCACGCGCACGACTTCTTGGCTGATGCGATCATGAGAGAGTCCCGACTCGCCCGCCACCGTGCGGGCGAATGGACCGTAGGGGTGAAGTGCAGGGATCGAGCTTCGTCCGAGGACGACAGTCCCAGTGGCGGTCAGGACTGCAGAGATCATGCGGCGCCTCCTCGACGTGACCGGCATGACGGCGACACTCAGCATCCGGAGCTAGGCGCCTGCCGCTGACCGTCATCGAGGACCGCGGTCCGCGTCTGTGAGAGCGGAGTGCAGCCTCAACGACTCTCTCGAGGAGCCGACAGAACACTCGGTGGGACGAGGCCAGCGGGTGCGGCAGCCTGGTGGCTTCTTCCTGCGCAGTCACCACTGAATGAGGGGCACGGGGTTCAGGCGGTGAGTTGGAAGTGTCTCTCGAGCCCCATCATCTGCAAGCGCCGGGTCAGCGCAGCACTTGGACGGTGCAACACGAGCTCTGCGCCGGCCTCGCCGGCAGCTCGTGCGAGCAGGATCAGCTCGCGGGTCCCGGACGAGTCGCAGAAGGTCAAGCGGGAGAGGTCGGCCACAATGCGGGTCGTGGCAGCGTCAAGTTGCTGCGCGACGCAGTCCACGACCACGCCCACGTAGCTGGCGTCAAGCTCTCCGTCGAGGCAGACCGTCACGACGGAGCCGGAACGGTCGACGGAGATGCCGAGGTTCTTGACGAGAAGTGCCATGGCGTAGCACCACGATCCTGTTGAGCGGCAGAGCACGATGAGCAACCGGACCGAGGCCCCAGCGGCGACCGGGCCGACTGGCGCCGATCGCCGCACATGACCTCCGGACCTCGACGGCACGCTGCTGGACCGTTGATCCCGGTTTCCCCCGACAGCACCCTCGCAGGTACCGGCCGCCTCCGTGTGAGATAGGCCCATGCGGGTGAGGTGCATGACCTTGGTCCTGGCCAACGGCGGTCTCGTGGTTGTCCCACTCATCGGCTGGGGGTTGGCCTCGCCGCTCCCCCCGGTAGTCCACGTCTCCCGACTCGCAGATGAGAAGCTCCGCCGGTCCTGTGCTGTCTGTAACAAACCGGGCTGAGGTTTGGCCGATCCGACGAGTTCCGCATCCGGTTCGCCGTCCGAAGCGTGCTCCCCGCCGGGTTGGCAGGGGGCTCGGAGCGCCCGGCCGGACCACCGCAGGGGCGGCCCGCAGCCGGCTTCGAGGAGTCGATCGGGAGAACAGGACTGGGCCGAGCGAAACGGGGTTCACACCAGGCCCCCCGGTCTCCGTCAGCGGGCGGTCAAGATGCGTTGCAGCGCCGTCCATGACGACACCACGAGTGCGACGCCTGCATTGGTCAACGCCTCCGCTTGTTCTCGCCGCTCGTCGTGCGGTACGAACTGCAAGTTGCCCACGGTCGGAAAGCCGGCTGCTACTGCCGAGGTTGCTCCCGAAACTGAGTCCTCGACCGCCAGTCCGGCTGGACCGGAGATGCCTAGCTGCTCGCTCGCGAAGGCATAGATCGCCGGATCCGGCTTGCTCGTCGGCGTAGGAAGGGAGTCCTCGGCGCTGAAACGGACGGCTGGGGGAAAGAGCGTGGCCAGGTCGGCGGCGATGAGGCAGGCGTCGAGTCGTCCCAGCGAGCTCGAACTCACCAGGGCGAGGCGCAGGTGCCGGGCAAGCGCTGAGATCGGTGTGGACACCGAGGGGTCGGGACGGAGGGTGGAGCGGAGGTGCTCGACCACTTCCCGCTGCTCCGTGGCCACCCAGGCGTCGAGTGCGTGGGGCTCGAGGGTGAGGTCGGCTTCGTCGGCCAGTCGGGTTGCGGTGGCGCGGAAGTTCCGGCCCATCGACCACCGGCGGAGCTCGTCGGGGGAGAAGGAGCGATCCACACCGAGCTCGGCCAAAAACCGGTTGGTGACTGCAGTCGAGGCGTCGAACGCCGGTTCCTCACTTCCGAACAGGATGCCGTCGGCATCGCACAGCAGTGCCTCGACGGCGTCGAGGTCGAGCGGCTGTTCGTGGTGCTGCTGAACGCTCAACGGCTCACGAGCTGTGACTCGCTACTGGTCCGGGCGGCAAGTACGGCCCGTGGCCCCTGGGTCTCGAGGTCCTGTAGGTCTTGGGCGATGGCATCGGCGAAACCGGGGCACGCTCCGAGGTGCCCGAAGGTTGCCTCGTCGGCCAGCAGAGGTCGGGGATCGCTTCCGCCACGTCGAGCGAGGGTGCGCAGCCGCGCTCCGGCCGGGTCGTCGAGGTCGACGTCGACGTTGCGGCCCTCGCCATCGACGCCTCGCAGATACCGACACCAGCCGGCGACCGCGAGCGTCAGCAGGGGGTGCGGCCGTTGCGCATGTCGAGCCGCACTGATGGATGTGAGGAGGTGGGCAGGGACCTTTGTGGAGCCGTTGCGACACAGCCGCGAGAGCTGGTCGGCGACGGCCGGGTTGGCGAACCGTCGCCGTAGCGCGGCGCCGTAGCGCGCGAGGTCGATGTCGGTCGCGGGCAGCGATGGTGCGATCTCGTCTTGCATCATCGTCTCTAGGTAGCGGTCGAAGATGGGGTCCTCCATCGCCTCGTCGGAGCGTGTGTAGCCGGCCAGTGTGCCGAGGTACCCCAGGGCGCAGTGGCTGCCGTTGAGCATCCTGGTCTTCATCAGCGCGTAGGGCGTCACGTCGGCGACGAACTGCACGCCGACCTCGTCGAGCGGCGGTCGGCCGTTGCAGAAGGAGTCCTCGACGACCCACTGCGAGAAGGGTTCGGTGATGACTGGCCACAAGTCTCGGATGCCAAAT
>DATAGR010000250.1:0-3706 GCA_036263575.1 Aquihabitans sp.
CGGCGGCTGCGCAGGTCCCGGCGCTCGAGCGCCTCACCGCACTCGGAGCAGGTGGGCACGAGGTGCGAGACGTTGCCGCAGGTCGTGTGGACCATCTCGACGGGCGGGCCGTCCTCGCCGAGCGTCCACCGGTCGCCCCACTCGCGCAAGGCCACCATGACGACCCAGAGGTCCTTGCCCTTCTCGGTCAGCCGGTACTCGTGGCGCACCGGCTTGTCCTGGTACGGCACCCGGGCGACGACGTCGTGCTCGACCAGGTGGTTCAGCCGGGCGGTCAGCACGTTCCTGGAGATGTCGAGCCGCTCCACCAGGTCGTCGAACCGGCGGACGCCGAGGAACAGGTCGCGGAGGATCAGCGGCGTCCACCACTCCCCGATGATCTCCAGGGTCTGGGCGACCGAGCAGGCCACGTCCTCGAAGCTGCGTCGTTGCATGCCGACAGGCTACCCAGTTGCGTGACGCGATCCAGCTCGGGCGGTCACCGCGTGTGCCATCCTCGGCCGATGCCCGCCGACACCGACGCCGCCGACCGTGGCCTCCGGGTCGCCTCGGAGCGCGACGGCGCGGTGGTCCGCCTCACGCTCGACCGCCCGAGCCAGCTCAACGCCCTCGACGACCAGCTCCGCCGGGCGCTCGACGAGCAGCTCCACCACCTCGACGAGCGGCCCGAGGTGCGCGTGGTCGTGCTCGACGGGGCCGGGCGGGCCTTCTCGGCCGGCGCCGACCTCCGCCGCACGGCCTACCCGCACGTCGAGGGCGACTGGGTGACCCGCCGGCACCGCACCGCCACCTGGCAGCGCACCCTCGAGCACCTCGGCCGCATCTCCCAGGCGACCGTCGTGCGGCTGCACGGCCACGTCATCGGCGGCGCCGCCCTGCTGGCGGCGGCGTGCGACCTGCGGATCGCCGCCGACGACGTCGTGGTGCGCATCCCCGAGCTGGCCATCGGCATCCCGCTCACCTGGGCCGGCGTGCCCCTGCTCGTGCGGGAGGTCGGCCTGCCCCTGGCTCGCGACTGGGTCATGACCGGCCGCGAGGTGCGCGTCGAGGAGCTGCTGCGCAGCGGCTTCGCCCAGCGCATCGCCCCTGCCGCCGAGCTCGACGCCGCGTTGGACCGCTGCCTCGACGAGCTCCTCGCCGCCCCGCCCGGGCCCCTGGCCATGACCCGCGCCATGACCGCCGCCATCGGGCGCCACCACCCCGCCATGGCCACCGCCTGGGCCGACGCCGACCTCCAGCAGTGGGCCTTCACCGAGGACGAGTACCGCCGGGCCGCGGCGGCGTACGTCGCCGGCACGACGCGGCGCCCCGAGGCGCAGCCGCCGACCTGAGCTCGTCCGCCCGCCCTCAGCCGCCGTCGATGACGTGGCGGGCGTCGAACACCGGCGCGGCCCGGAACGGCACGCCCTCGACCAGCTCCGACTCGCGCCCGTCCACCCCGACGGGGACGTCGCCGATCAGCGTCACGCGGTGGAGCGTGCGGGCGACGTCGAGGTGGTCGATGTCCTGGGGCCCGAGGTGCGACGTGACCCGGTTGTCCCAGAACGCCACGCTGCCCGGCTCCCACCGGAACCGCACGGTGTACTCCGGCTTCGTCACGTGGTCGAAGAGCAGCTCGAGCGTGCGGCGGCTCTCGTCGGGCCGCAGGCCGACGATCCGCGTCGTGAAGCCGTCGTTGACGAACAGGCCGCGCTCGCCGGTGATCGGGTGCACCCGCACCACGGGGTGCCGGGCGACGAGGCGGTTCGCCTGCGTGACGCCGCTCCCGCCGAAGACGCCGCCGCGGCGGGCGACCGAGGCGCCGTAGCGGTGCTCGGCCCGGAGGCCGTCGAGGAAGCGGCGGTACGGCTCCGAGAGGCCCTCGTAGGCGGCCACCAGGTTGGTGAACGTGGTGTCGCCCCCGTACTCCGGCACGACGTCGGCCCGCAGCACCGACCCGGCCGGCGGGTTCACCGCCGGCGTGACGTCGGTGTGCCAGTCGTTCGTGTACGAGTAGCGCCGGCGGACCCGCTTGGCGTCCTCGCCCTCGAAGCCGTACTGGGCGGGGAAGCGCTCGGGGTCGACGGTGTAGATCTCGGGGTGGCCCTCGGGCGGGTCGTCGTCGTAGGGGTGGGCGTAGGTGAGCTCGCCGAACTGCCGGGCGAAGGCGATCTGCCCGGCGTGGTCGAGGTCCTGATCCCGGAAGAAGACCACCTTCCAGGTGTGGAGCGCCTCGCTGATCGTGGACAGCGCCACCGGGTCGAGCGGGCGGGCCAGGTCGACCCCCGAGATCTCAGCGCCGGTGTGGCCCGACATCGGCCGCACGGAGATGGTCGGCGCAGCGGCGGTCGTCGGGCGCTCGGACAGGTCGGTCATCGTGGGGCTCCTCGGATGTGCTGGATCCTCCGGCCACCGGGCCGGTCAATTGCCGACCAACCTACTCAGCTTTGGGGTTTATTCCCAGCCCCACGCACGTCGGTGTCGTGGCCCAACGCCCGGCGTTCCGTCAGCGGGCGAGCGGGAGGTGCACGGCGGCGCAGAGGCCGCCGCCCGGGCGCGGGGCGAGGCTCAGGGACCCGTCGTGGACCTGTGTGATGCTCCGGACGATCGCCAGCCCGAGGCCGACGCCCCCGTGGTCGTGGCGAACGCGCTCGCTGCCCCGTTGGAAGGGCTCGGTCAACGTCGCGACCAGCTCAGGCGCGACGGTTGGTCCGGTGTTCTCGACGGCGAGCACCACGGTCTCGGGTAGAACCTCGGTGGCGATCCGGACCGTCCCGCCGGCGGGCACGTTGTGCACCACGGCGTTGTGCAGGAGGTTGGTGGTCAGCTGCAGGAGGAGCGCATGAGATCCGAGCACCGGGGCGATCTCACCGGACACGTCGAGGGTCACGCCGCGCTCCTCGGCGAGCGGCAACAACGTCTCGGCCGCCTCCTCGGCCAACAGCGACAGGTCGACCGCTTCGCGGTGGAAGGACCTCCCGTCGGCCCGGCTGAGCACGAGCAGCGCCTCGGTGAGGTCGATCGCACGAGCGTTGACGGCGTGGAGCCGGTCGACGAGCGCGACGGTGTCGTGCGTCGGGTCGTGGCGAGCCACCTCCAGGAGCGTCTGCGAGATCGCGAGGGGGGTGCGCAGCTCGTGCGACGCGTTGGCGGCGAAGCGCTGCTGCTCGGCGACGTGGGCCTCGAGGCGGGCGAGCATGGCGTCGAAGGCGTCGGCCAGCTCGCGGACCTCGTCGTTGCGACCGTCCATCCGGATGCGGTGGGACAGCGACCCGGTGGCGGCGACGCGCGTCGCGTCGGTGATGCGGGTGAGCGGGGCCAGCATGCGGCCGGCGAGGACCCAGCCGCCGGCCAGGCCGAACAGCAGCAGGACGCCCAGCACCGCCGCCGCCCGGGGCGCGAACACCCGCAGGAGCCTGGATCGCACGGGGAAGACGCCCCCCGGGACGTCGCTGGCGTCGAAGAGCATCGCCCGGTCGGGCACGTAGCGCAGCAGGAAGACCCAGACGGCGGCGAGCAGCACCGCCCCGGCCACCATCAGGAAGCCGGCGTAGCTGAGCGTGAGCTTCATCCGCACGCTCAGCCCCGGCGCCCGGCGGGAGGATCCCTCGCCCACGTCAGGTGGCCGGCGTCGTGTCGATGCGGTAGCCGACCCCGGGAACCGTGGCGATGGCCCACGGCTCGCCGAGCCGCTTGCGCAGGGCCGAGACCGTGATGCGCACGGCGT
>DATAGR010000251.1:0-1911 GCA_036263575.1 Aquihabitans sp.
GATCCTGCGGGCCATCGACCCGGCGAAGGCCAACGCCTTCATCCGGGCGCTCAACGGGGCGCTCGACGGCAACGAGGAGAAGGTGCGTGGCCTCCTGGCCGACACCGCGGTGATCTCGACCGAGCTCGGCGGGTCGGACCAGGAGATCGGCCGCCTGATCGACAACCTCGACACCGTGGTGGGCACGCTCGCCGAGCGCGACGACGACCTCCAGACCGCGGTGTCCCGCTTCCAGGAGCTGGCCGGCACCCTGGCCGACAACAACGACGACCTGCAGCTGCTGGTCGAGCGCTTCGCCTCGGTGCAGGGGAAGCTGGACACGCTCGTGAGCGAGAACCGGGCCGACATCGACGCCACGATCGACGACCTCGGCGTCATCGCCCAGGTCCTCGGCCAGCACCGCGACGACCTCGACACCGCGCTGGCCACGCTGCCGCAGGGGCTGCGGCCCTACGACGCCATCTCGTCGTACGGGCAGTGGTTCCAGGTGCGGGTGACGGTCACGTGCCTCGCCAACCAGCGGGTGTGCGGCCAGGAGGGCCTGACGACGGACCTGATCGGCAACGACGGCCGGCCCGACATCGCCTCGGTGCTCGGCTTCGCCCTCGCGAGAGCGCCGTCATGAGGTCGTTCACCGAGCGCAACCCGCTGGTCATCGGCATCGTCGTGATCGTCGTGATCGCCGTCGGCACCGCGAGCGCGCTGCTCCTGAACGGCGGGTTCTTCAAGGACCGCTACGCCGTCAAGGCGATCTTCGCCGACACCGCCGGGCTGCGGTCGGGCGACAAGGTGCGCGTGGCCGGCGTGCTCTCGGGCCAGGTCGACGGCATCGAGCAGCGCGGCGGCAAGGTCGAGGTCCGACTCCTCGTGGACGACGGCATCGAGCTGCCCCGCGACACCAGCGCCGAGATCGTGGTCGAGACGCTCCTCGGCTCCAAGTACGTGCGCCTGGTGCCGGGCGGCGACTGGTCGGCCACCCTCGACGGCGACAGCGTCATCACCGAGACGCGCACGCCCACGGAGGTCCTCGACCTCCAGAACACGGGCACCCCGCTGCTCGAGGACACCGACGCCGAGGCGATCGACGACCTCCTCGGCAAGATCGACCGGATCTCCGAGGGCCAGCGGGGCAACGTCAGCGACATCATCGGCGGCCTCAACCAGCTCACCACCGCCATCAACGAGCGCCAGACCGAGGCCCGCCGCCTGATCGACTCCACCCGGACGGTCAGCGCCACCCTGACCGGTCGCGACCAGGACCTCCTCGCCGCCATCGACGACCTCAACATCGTGCTGGACGGCCTGGCCCGCCGGCGGGCGCAGCTCGTGACCCTCCTGCAGGACACGGCGGCCACCGCCCGGGGGACCGCCGACCTGGTCGAGGCCAACCGCCCCGAGATCGACGCCATCCTCGACGAGCTCCAGGCCGACCTGGAGATCGTCGGCCGGCGCCAGGGCGAGCTGGCCGCCTCGCTCGCGGGGCTCTCGAACGCCGTCGAGGGCTTCTCGTCGATCGGGTACTCGGGCCCCGACGACTTCCCGAACACGTGGGCGAACATGTACACCCAGCTCCTGGGCCCGCTGGGACCCGACGCCCTGTTCGGCTCCTGCGGCCTGCTCGACGACGCCTTCGACGTCGTCCTCGGCCCCGACCCCATCAAGGACTGCGAGGCCCGGACCGGGCCCCTGCCCGTCGCCGAGGGCGCGACCTCCGCCGGCGGCGCGCCGGCCGGCGACGATCCGCTCACCGCCCTGTACGGGCCGCTCGCGGGAGCCGGCGGATGAGCGGCCGACGCACCCGTCGCAGCGTCGCCTGCCTCGCGGTCGCCCTGGTGCTCGCCGTGCTGCCCGCCTGCGGGTTCCTCGGCGACGCGGTCGGCGGGGCCGAGGTCAGCGCCGACTTCACCCGAG
>DATAGR010000252.1:0-1652 GCA_036263575.1 Aquihabitans sp.
CGCTCTCCGGCGGCAACCAGCAGAAGCTGATCATCGGGCGCGAGCTGCTCGCCGGGCCCAGCGCCATCATCGCCGCCCACCCCACGAGAGGCGTCGACGTCGGCGCCCAGGCCGCCATCTGGGACCAGCTGCGCGACGCCCGGGCCGCCGGCCTGGCCACGCTGCTCGTGTCCGCCGACCTCGAGGAGCTCATCGGCCTGTCCGACACGCTCCTCGTGATCTACAAGGGCCGCATCGTCGCCGAGCTCGACCCGTCGACGGCGACCCCCGAGGAGCTGGGCTCGCACATGACCGGTGCCGCCGCACCCGGCCCGAGCACTGGGGCGAGCCCCCCGACGGAGGCCGGTGGAGGTGCCGTCGCCGCACCCGCGCCGACCCAGGCGCCCGAGGGGAGCCCGTCGTGAAGCAGCGCCTCGGCCTCCAGCTCGCGGCACCGGCGCTGGCCATCGCCTTCGCGCTGGCGGTGTCGGGGATCATCCTCGTGCTCACCGGCTTCAGCCCCGGCAAGGTCCTGCGGGTCATCATCGAGGACGGCTTCGAGCGCGAGCGCCTCGTGGAGACGATCAACCGGGCGGGGCCGTACTACATCGCCGGCGTGGCCGTGGCGGTCGGGTTCAAGATGAACCTGTTCAACATCGGCGTCGAGGGCCAGTACAAGGTGGCGGCCCTCGTGGCGGCGTGGGCCGGGGCCAGCGTGGGCTTCCCAGCGCTGCTCCACGTCCCCTTCGTCCTGGCCGTCGCCGCCCTCACCGGTGCCGCCTACGCCTTCATCCCCGCGATCCTCAAGGCCACCCGTGGGGTGAGCGAGGTCATCTCGTCGATCATGCTGAACGCCATCGCGTTCGGCCTGAGCTCGTTCCTGCTGTCCCGGTACTTCCGGGCGCCCCGCGGTGAGTTCCCCGGCACGGTGGGCACGGTGCCGCTCGACCGCTCCGGACGCCTGCCCTCGCTCAACGGCATCCTGTCGTCGATCGGCATCGACCTGCCGGCGTCGAGCCGGGTGCAGTCGTTCGTGCTCGTCGCCGTGGCCGTCGGCGTCATCTACGCCATCGTCATCTGGCGCACCCGCTTCGGCTACGACCTGCGCGCCAGCGGCTCGAACGCCGAGGCCGCCGCGGCCAGCGGCGTCAACCCCAAGCGCATGATCATCCTGGCCATGCTCTTCTCCGGCGCGGTGGCCGGCCTGGTCGGGCTCAACAACATCATGGGCGAGGCGGGCCGCTACACCGACGTGTCGGTGGTGAGCGGCATCGGGTTCACGGGCATCGCCGTGGCCCTCCTCGGACGCAACCACCCGATTGGCATCGCCTTCGGTGCGCTCCTGTGGGCGTTCATGGACGCGCTGCAGACGCCGCTGTCGTCGAACGAGCTGCCCAAGCAGATCACCGCCATCCTGCAGGGCGTCACCGTCCTGTCCGTGGTGATCGCCTACGAGGTCGTCCGCCGCATCGGCGTGCGCCAGCAGGCGGCGCACCTGCGCCGCGAGACCACGGCCGGCGGGGCGGCACCGCCGCCTGCAGGCCCCGCGACGGAGGTGGCGCCGGCATGACCGCGACGATCGAACCCGGCAGCAGCCTCGTCGAGCCGGCGATCCGCGACACCACCACCCGGCACCATCGCGACCCGCTCAGCCGGGTGCCGCGCTGGCTGCG
>DATAGR010000253.1:0-5400 GCA_036263575.1 Aquihabitans sp.
GAGGACGTCCTCGAGGGTGGTGACCTCGAAGCCCTCCATGGCCGCCTGGAGGGCGCAGATGGGGTCGACCTCGGAGACGATCACGCGAGCGCCCTGGCCCCGCAGGGACTGGGCGCAGCCCTTGCCGACGTCGCCGTAGCCGGCGACGAACGCCACCTTGCCGCCGATCATGACGTCGGTGGCCCGGTTGAGGCCGTCGATGAGGCTGTGGCGGCAGCCGTAGAGGTTGTCGAACTTGCTCTTGGTGACCGAGTCGTTGACGTTGATGGCGGGGACCTGGAGCTCGCCGGTCTCGAACATCTGGTAGAGGCGGTGCACGCCGGTGGTGGTCTCCTCGGTGACGCCGAGGATCCCCGCGGCCACGTCGGTCCAGCGGGTCGGCTCCTTGGCCACGCTCTCGGTGAGGAGGGCGAGCACGACGCCCCACTCGTCGGAGTCGTCCTCGGTGGCCGCCGGCACCGCGCCGGCGAGCTCGTACTCGCGGCCCTTGTGCACGAGCATGGTGGCGTCGCCGCCGTCGTCGAGGATCATGTTCGGACCCGAGCCGTCGGGCCAGCGCAGGGCCTGGTCGGTGCACCACCAGTACTCCTCGAGCGTCTCGCCCTTCCAGGCGTAGACGGGCACGCCCTGCGGGGCGTCGGTGGTGCCGTTCGGGCCGACGACCGTGGCGGCGGCGGCGTGGTCCTGGGTCGAGAAGATGTTGCAGGACACCCAGCGCACGTCGGCGCCGAGGGCGGTCAGGGTCTCGATGAGCACCGCCGTCTGGATGGTCATGTGCAGCGAGCCCATGATCTTGGCGCCGGCGAGCGGCTGGGCGTCGGCGAACTCGGCGCGGGTGGCCATGAGGCCGGGCATCTCGTGCTCGGCGAGCTGGATCTCCTTGCGGCCGAAGCTCGCGAGGGAGAGGTCGGCGACCTTGAAGTCGTCGGGGTTCAGGGTGGGCATGTGGGGTCTCCTCCGCGTCGTGGGCTGTGCTCGCCCCGACCGGCGCGGGGCGCGCGGCGAGACGGCGATCGTGTGCAGGTGTGGGACTGGAGCCCGCTGGCTCACCCATGACAGCCCACTCGGCCCGGAGGCCGCCCCCAGACGCTAGCCGAACGAGCCGGCTGGTCAGCGGTCCCGTACGGGCCGGGACCGAAACTGAAACGTGTTCTAGTGTGGCCGCCATGCCGCTCGAGCGCCTCACCGACCACGTCGCCATCGTCACCGGGGCCGCCTCGGGCATCGGTCGGGCGACCGCCGCCCGCCTCGCCGCGGAGGGGGCCAAGGTGCTGGCGTCGGACATCGCCGGCGACGCCCTCGAGGTGGCGTGCAAGGAGGCCCAGGCCGGCGCGGCCGCCGGCGGCGAGGTCGTCGCCCACGTCGCCGACATCGCCGACGAGGACCAGGCCGCCCGCACCGTCGCCACCGCCATCGAGCGCTGGGGCCGCCTCGACGGGCTCGCCAACATCGCCGGCCTGCTGCGGACGGTGCGCACCCACGAGTGCGACCTCGCCACCTGGAACCAGGTGCTCGGCGTCAACCTGACCGGCACGTTCCTCATGTGCCGGGCCGCGATCCCCCACCTGATCGCGAGCAAGGGCGCCATCGTCAACGCGGCCTCGACGTCGAGCTTCTTCGGGCACCCGTGGATGGCGGCCTACGCGGCCTCGAAGGGCGCCATCGCCTCCATGACGCTCACCCTGGCCGTCGAGTACTCCCAGGACGGCGTCCGGGCCAACGCGGTGGCGCCCGGCAGCGTCCACAGCGGCATCACCCACAACGTCTCGTTCCCGGCCGACCTCACCAAGGCCGAGAGCAAGCTCGTGCGCCGCATCATGTCGCCCACCGGCTTCGGCGAGCCCGAGGACGTCGCCGCCGTGGTCGCCATGCTGCTGTCCTCCGACGGCCGCCACATCACCGGCGAGGTCGTGCGGATCGACGGCGGCACCCACGCGTGAGGTTCTCCATCGCCACCGCCTACCTCCCGCCGGAGGAGCTGGCGCCGATCGCCCGCGCCGCCGACGCCGCCGGCTACCACGCCCTCGCGCTGGCCGATCACGTGGTGAACCTGGAGACGCTCGCGACGCCGTACCCCTACACCGACGACGGCGAGCGCCGGTGGCCGTCGTTCACGCCGTGGGTCGACCCGTGGGTGGCCATCGGCGCCCTGGCCGCGGCCACCACCGAGCTGCGGTTCTTCACGAACATCTACGTCCTGCCCATGCGCGACCCGTTCACCGTGGCCAAGCAGGTCGCGACCGCGTCGGCGCTCTCCGGCGGCCGGGTGGCCCTCGGCGTCGGCATGGGGTGGTGCGAGGAGGAGTTCGACCTGCTCGGCGAGCCCTTCCGGCGGCGCGGCGCCCGGGCCGACGAGATGCTCGGCCTGCTCGCCGAGCTGTGGACCGGCGACTGGGTGGAGCACCACGGCGAGTTCTACGACGTGCCCCGCCTCGAGATGACGCCGGCGCCGCCCGGACCGGTGCCCGTGTACGTCGGCGGGCTGTCCGACGCCGCCCTCCGGCGCGCCGCCCGCCACGACGGCTGGATCTCGGACCTGATCACGACCGACGAGGCCCGGACGTACCGGGAGCGGATCGACGCCGAGCGGGCGCGCCTCGGGCGCGAGGGCACCGACTTCTCGATGATCGTGTCCCTGAGCGACGCGCTGACCGTCGACCAGTTCCGCGAGGCCGAGGCCGTCGGGGTCACGGACAACCTCACCATGCCGTGGGCCTTCTACGGCGGGTTCGACGTTCCGCTGCAGCAGAAGCTCGACGGCATCGCCCGCTTCGCCGACGACATCATGGCCAAGCTCCGCGACTGAGCTCGCCGCACCGCTGCCGACGGTGGACCCGCCCGATCGGGCGATGCACCGGGGCCGATCGGGGCGTCGGCCATGATGTCGGCCATGTTGCACGCACCCCACCACCGCCGCCGGCTCCTCGCCCTCCTCGCCGCCGGGACGCTCGTCGTCGCCGGCTGCTCGGAGGACGGCGACGGCGACGCCGCCCCGACCACCACCGAGGCCGCCGCCACCACCACCGAGGCCGCAGGCGACGAGACCGAGTCCGAGAGCGAGACGGAGTCCGAAACCGAGTCGGAGTCCGAGAGCGAGACGGAGTCCGAGACCGAGTCGGAGACCGAATCGGGCGACGGGCCCACCACCTCCGACCTCGAGGCGCTGCTGCCCACCGCCGAGGACCTCGGCCCCGAGTGGTCCGACGACACCCCGTCCGACGATGCGAGCGATCCGGAGTTCGACGCCGCGTTCGAGGAGCAGTGCCCGGAGGCGTTCGCCTTCTTCGAGGAGCTCGACGATGACGACGACGACCAGGCCGTCGCCGCCTTCGCCACCGAGGACGGCCAGACCGTCGAGGTGTCGCTCTCGCCCTCGGCTCAGACCATCGAGGCCGACGACCTGGAGACGGGCGTCCAGCTGCTCAACGACTGCGGCGAGGTCACCGTGGAGTCCTCGGACGGCTCCACGGGCACGTTCGCGTTCGAGGCGAACACCACCGACGAGTTCGGCGACCAGGGCATCCAGGTGGAGATCCTCGCCAACGTCGAGGGCGCCGCCCCGCAGCCCATCGAGATCACGCTCTACGCACTGTCCTTCCGCAGCGGCACGGCCGGCGTGAACGTCGAGGGCAGCGACGGCGTCGACGAGAGCACCTACGAGACCGTCCCGTTCGACCCGGACCTGCTGATCACCCTGGCCGAGGACCTCGAGACCGAGGTCGGCGAGCTCACCGGCGGCTGATCGCCCACCCGCTCAGGCGCCGTCGGCCTTCGCCTCGAGGCGGAGGTCGGCGGCGACCTGGAGCCGGAACCGGCCCCGACCCGTCTTCTCGATGCGCACGGGGGCCTGCCGCTCGTCGAGGCGGCGCTTGAGCAGGATGAGCCGGCTCTCGAAGTTGTCCCGGAAGTCGGGGAGGTCGAGCGTCGGGTCGAGCCGGACCTCCTTGTTCGTGAAGTCGATCCGGCCCTCGGCGGCGTGCTGGCCCAGCAGCGACCAGAGGATGCGGCCGGCGACGCCCTTGATGAGGTAGTCGCCGTCGATGAACGTGCTCCCGTCGACGGGGAAGAAGCGGACGTGGGCGCTGGGACCCGCCGGTGGCCCCACCGCCGTCCGCCGGGTCGGCAGCGCAGCCTCGGCGCTGCGCTCCTCGGCCCGGATGCCCTCGATCGACCCGGCGACCAGGGACGCCACCACCTGGAGGGCGGCGGCGTCGTCGTCGTCGAAGTCGGCGGGTCGCGAGCTCTCCACCACGACCACCCCGACGAGGCGCCCGAGGGCCATGGCCGGGACGGCGATGCGGCTGTTGGCGTCGGGGAGCCCGGGCACCGGGATCTCGAGCCCCGGCCCGACGGCGCCGGTCCCCTCGAACGACTGGCGGACGCGCCGCGAGTAGCGCGTCATCTGCCGGAGGTTGCCGACGCGCACCGCGGTGCACTGGGCGGCGGCCATGCCGATCAACCCCTCCCCCACCACGACCTCCGAGCCGATGCCCTCGGCGTCGTAGCCGTGGCTGGCGATGGTGAAGAGGCGGTCACCGTCCTCGTCCACGAGCAGCAGCATGGCGTGGCGGTAGCCGAGCAGGTCGGCGATGCCGTCGACCGCCGTCCGCACGAGCGTGTCGAGGTCGCCGCAGCGGGCGATGCGGGTGCCGAGCTCGCCGAGCGGCGCGGTGCCGGGGGCCAGGCGGCCCGACGCCTCGTCGCCGTGGACGCGCACCGCCTCCACCTCGACGACCCGGTAGACGTCGGCGGCCTGGAGCCTGAAGACGTGCTGGAGGCCGGTCAGCGCGGCCAGGTGGTCGATGTCCGCCCGCAGCCGGTCGAACACCGGGCCCCGCCGCTCGGTCCGCTCGTACACGAGCGCCAGGCGGTACTCGTCCTGGCTGTTCGGTTCGACGAGCAGCAGGCTCGCCTGCGGGTTCTCGACCAGGTTGCGAGCCGACTTCGACAGGAACTGGTTGGAGAGGGCGATGCGCTCGGCGTCGACCCGGTGGACCTTGGACAGGTAGGTCACGTTGGGCACGCCCGCCGCCGAGGCGGTGACCAGCACCGCAGGGATGGCGCCCTCGAACGCGCCCGTCAGGTCGTCCAGGCCGAGCGGCTCGGTGGCGCTCACGGCGCGGTCCGGCTGAGCAGCCCGCCGGCGTCCGGGCCCGGGGTCTGGTCGTAGACCTCCTCGACGTCGACGTCGGCCACCGCCACCGCGTCGGGCATCCAGCGCTCCATGAGCTCGGCCGGCAGCCCGTCCGCGGCGCCGACCGCGGCCACGAACGCGTCGCAGTACCGCCGCGCCCGGACCATGTCGGTGGCGCCCCCCGACGACAGGCGCCGCAGCCGCCCCTTGAGCTGCACCGACCGCAGGCTGGTGATCTCCGCGCCGGTGATGGCGATGGGGACGTC